>NZ_JBMDWU010000144.1:0-48039 GCF_048594385.1 Micromonospora sp.
CCAGCCCACCGGGCGGCTACGCCGGGGCGGAAAAATTCGTCCTTCCGACACCGGGGCGCGCACCCCGACGGCCGGCGGCCCGGTCGGAACACCGGGGCCGCCGGCCGTCGTGGGTACCGGGACCGGCCGGGCCGCGCGGGGCGCGGCCGACCCGATCGGGCGTGCGCGCCCGGCTACTTCTTGCCGGCCGGCTTGGCGTCGGCGGAGTCCGAGGAGAGCGCGGCGATGAAGGCCTCCTGGGGGACCTCGACCCGGCCCACCATCTTCATCCGCTTCTTGCCCTC
The DNA here is from genome assembly GCF_048594385.1 of Micromonospora sp. Taxonomy (NCBI): domain Bacteria; kingdom Bacillati; phylum Actinomycetota; class Actinomycetes; order Micromonosporales; family Micromonosporaceae; genus Micromonospora; species Micromonospora sp. Next base: position 285 of record NZ_JBMDWU010000144.1, read on the forward strand.
CTTCTGCTTCTCCAGCAGCTTGCGCTTACGGCTGATGTCACCGCCGTAGCACTTGGCGAGGACGTCCTTGCGGATGGCACGGATGGTCTCCCGGGCGATCACCCGGCTGCCGATGGCCGCCTGGATCGGCACCTCGAACTGCTGGCGCGGGATCAGGTTGCGCAGCTTCGCAGCGATCGTCGTGCCGTAGTTGTACGCCTTGTCCTTGTGCACGATCGCGCTGAACGCGTCCACCGGCTCGCCGTGCAGCAGGATGTCCACCTTGACCAGGTCGGACGCCTGCTCGCCGGAGGGCTCGTAGTCCAGCGAGGCATACCCCTTGGTACGGCTCTTGAGCTGGTCGAAGAAGTCAAAGATGATCTCGGCGAGCGGGAGGGTGTAGCGCAGTTCCACCCGGTCGGCGGAGAGGTAGTCCATGCCGAGCAGGCTGCCCCGCCGCCCCTGGCACAGCTCCATCACCGCGCCCACGTAGTCGTTCGGGGTGAGCACGGTGGCCCGCACCACCGGCTCGTACACCTCGGCGATCTTGCCGGTGGGGTACTCGCTCGGGTTGGTCACCACGATCTCCTCACCGTCGTCGGTGATGGCCCGGTAGACCACGTTCGGCGCGGTGGAGATCAGGTCGAGGTTGTACTCCCGCTCCAGCCGCTCCCGGATGATCTCCAGATGCAGCAGGCCGAGGAAGCCGCAGCGGAAGCCGAAGCCGAGCGCCCCCGACGTCTCCGGCTCGTAGTCGAGCGCGGCGTCGTTGAGCTTGAGCTTGTCCAGCGCCTCGCGCAGGTTGGGGTAGTCCGAGCCGTCGATCGGATAGAGGCCGGAGTAGACCATCGGCTTCGGGTCCTTGTAACCGCCGAGCGCCTCGGTGGCCGGCCGGGCGTTGATGGTGACGGTGTCACCGACCCGGGACTGGCGGACGTCCTTCACCCCGGTGATCAGGTAGCCCACCTCGCCGACGCCGAGCGCGTCGGCCTTGACCATCTCGGGGGAGATGACGCCGATCTCCAGCAGCTCGTGCACGGCGGCGGTGGACATCATCTTGATCCGGTCCCGGGCGCTGATCCGGCCGTCGATGACCCGGACGTAGGTGACCACGCCCCGGTAGACGTCGTACACCGAGTCGAAGATCATCGCGCGGGCGGGGGCGTCGGCATCGCCGACCGGCGGGACGAACTGCCTGACGATCTCGTCGAGCAGGTACGGCACCCCGTCACCGGTCTTGCCGGAGACCCTGATGCAGTCGGCCGGGTCGCCGCCGATCAGGTGGGCCAGCTCCTCGGCGTACTTTTCGGGCTGGGCGGCCGGCAGGTCGATCTTGTTGAGCACCGGAATGATCTTGAGATCGTTCTCCAGCGCCAGGTAGAGGTTCGCCAGCGTCTGCGCCTCGATGCCCTGGGCCGCGTCGACCAGCAGCAGCGCCCCCTCGCAGGCGGCGAGCGACCGGGACACCTCGTAGGTGAAGTCCACGTGGCCCGGGGTGTCGATCATGTTCAGGACGGCCTGCTCACCGGCCCGCTCGCCCTCGCGGATGGTCCACGGCATCCGGACGGCCTGGCTCTTGATGGTGATGCCGCGTTCGCGCTCGATGTCCATCCGGTCGAGGTACTGCGCGCGCATCTGCCGGGGATCGACCACGCCGGTGAGCTGCAACATCCGGTCGGCCAGGGTCGACTTCCCGTGATCGAGGTGGGCGATGATGCAGAAGTTCCGGATGCGCGCCGGGTCGGTGGCACCAGGAGCGTTCGCGCCGGGATCGAGCGTCGGTGGCACAGCGGTCCGTTCTGGTCGGCTGACGTGAGCGGGCCGACACGCCGCCGGCCCCCTCTATGCTCCCACGTCGCTCCGAACCCGGTCCGATCACTCCTCGGGTACCCGGCGGCGGCCCCACCGGCGGCTCACTCCTCGGGCGGCTCGACGAAGAGGGCGGCGAGCTTCGGCAGCCGGCGTCGGGCCTCCGCCTCGTCGTCGAAGTCCCAGAAGTCGTTCAGGTCCGGCATCCGCACCGGGTCCCGCTGCGCCGGCAGCTCAGCCGCGGTCGCCTTGCGGTACGCGTCCCACGGCACCGCCAGCATGTCCTCGCACTCGAACTCCTCGCCGCTGAGCGCCGCCGACCGCACCCGGGGCAGCCCCGCCAGCGAATCCGGGTCGGTCACCGCGGCGGCGAAGACCGCCCGACCCTGGGTCATCAGCCAGCCCCGGAAATACTCGAACCCGTCGTCGGAGGCACCTCCGTTGATCAGGTACGCCGCACCCCACAGGTCGACCCGGTACGAGGCGGCCAGCACCCGCTGCTGGTGGTGCGCGTACCCGACGATGTCCTCCGGGGTGCGCTCGGCGAGCAGCGCGACCGCCCGCGCGGCGACCGCGTCGGCCTCTCCCCCGGCCCCGGCACGGGCCTGGTCGATCAACTGCCAGAAGTCGTCGGTCCTCATGGCTCGGAGTCTCCCAGACCCGCGCCGGCCCCCGGCCGCACCCGGCCGGGGGCCGGTCGCCGGGCCCGGCCGGACCGGGCACGATGGTGGGGTGTCCGCGACGCCGCCGCCGTACCACCAGACCGCCGTGCGACCCGACTGGCGGGACCTGCCCGACGGCCTGCGGGAGGCCGTCGGCGGCCGGCTCGGCGCGCCGGTGGTCGCGGCCCGGACCGCGACCGCGGGCTTCACCGGCGGCTTCGCCGCCGTGCTCACCACGGCCACCGGCGCGCGGGTCTTCGTCAAGGCCGCCGACCTGGCCCGCCAGCGTCACCTGGCCGACTGGTACGCCCGGGACCTGGCCGTCCTCGCCCGGTTGCCGGCCGACCTGCCGGTGCCCCGCCCGCACTGGGCGCTCGACGCGGCCGGCTGGTACGCGGTCGGCCTGGACGCCGTCGACGGGCGGACACCCCGCCTGCCCTGGGACCCGGCCGAGCTGGACGCCGGGCTCGCCGGGTACGCCGGGGTCGCCGCCGCGCTGGCCGACCCACCCGCCGGGCTGACCGCACTCGGCCTGCCCCGGCTGGCCGACCTGGCCCGCTCCGACATCCTGTGGTGGGAGGAGGTGGCCGCCGGACGGGAGCCGGTGCCCCCGCTGATTTCGCCGGCCCGCGACCGGTTGCCCGAACTCGTCGCGCTGGAGTCCCGCCTGCCCGGGTACGCGGCAGCCGCGCCCGGCCTGGCCCACGGCGACCTGCGGGTGGACAACGTGCTGCTGGACCCCGCCGGCCGGGCCTGGTTCTGCGACTGGAACTGGCTGTGCCACGGCCCCGCGTGGTTCGACCTGGCCGGCCTGTTGATCACCGGGTACGCCGACGGGGCCGGGCTGGACGCCGTCTTCGCCGCCCATCCGGCAGCGGTCGACGCCCCGCCCGACGCCCTGGACGTGACCCTGGCCGCGCTCGCCGGCTACTACCTCACCGCCGCCGGCCCACCGGCGACGGCCGATCCCGCCTCGGGCGTCGGGACGGTCGAGCCGGGCGCCGGGCCGGCCGGCGGGAACCCGGCGGGCACGTCCGCGCTGCTCGGGGCGCACCGGCGGTTCAGCGGGGAGCAGGCGCTCCGCTGGCTCGCCGCCCGGCAGGGCTGGCACTGACACCGACCGGCCCGGACCGGTCGGCCACCGGCGGCGGGCCGGCCCGGTCTCGTGCGGGCAGGGCGTTTTGGCTCGTCCCGGCCGACCTGGTAGCCTGGCTTTTCGCGTGGCGATGGCGCATGCTCGTCGCACGCGGATTGCAGACCAAACCGAGCTATCAAGACGAGGCTGTCGCGTGGCGAACATCAAGTCCCAGATCAAGCGCAACCGGCAGAACGAGAAGCGCCGGCTGCGTAACAAGTCGGTCAAGTCGTCGCTGAAGACCGCCATCCGGAAGTTCCACGAGGCTGCGGAGGCTGGTGACACCGAGAAGGCCACCACCCTGATGCGTGACGCCGCCCGCAAGCTCGACAAGGCCGCCAGCAAGGGCGTCATCCACGCCAACCAGGCGGCCAACCGGAAGTCGGCCATCGCGAAGCGCGTCGACTCGTTCTCGGCCTGACCGAGCGACCCACACCTGACCGAGAGCCCCGGGGCACCACCCCGGGGCTCTCGGCTGTGTTCTTCCCTGGCGACGGTGTGCTGCCATCTCCCTGGCGGTGGTGCGCTGCGACGGCAGCCCGTGCCCCGTCCCGGGTGCGTCGTGGCACGACGACGACCGTGGTCGGGCTAGCCGTGATACCGCCGGGAGCGCAGCGGCGGCCCGGTCGGCCTCCCCGGTACGGGCGCGTCGGTGACCACCGTGCCGGGCAGCGGATAGGGCACCGGGGCCCGCCCGACGACCGGTTCGAGTTCCCGCCGGAACCGGTCGCGCTCCTGCTCCGGCACCAGTGCCGCCGAGTGGACCACCCGCCCGGCGACCTCGTCGTTGAGTTTGACCATGATCGCCACCGCCAGCGGCAGCACCGCCACCGCCCACCAGCTCACCAGCTCGGCCAGGGCGAGGAGCACCGCGAACGCCACCGCCCCCTCGAAGAAGAGGAAACAGAGCACCCCGCCGGGGTTGATGATGCGCAGGCCGAGCAGCCGGGCGTAGAGCGGCCGGTAGCGGTGGTCGTCCGCCGGTACGACCGACCATCCGGGTCCGCCGCGCCCCGCCACCGGGCGGGGAGGGCCGGTCACCCGCCCACCGTGCCCCGCCACCGGGTGGGAGGGGCCGGTCACCGGGCGCTGCCCCGCCGGGCGGCGGCGACCGAGAAGACCGCCTTCTCCAGTGCGTATCCCCGGTCGTCGGCGCCGCCCTTGACCGCCGCGTTGCACTCGGCCGCCGCCCGCATCGCCTCGACCAGGCCCTCCGGGGTCCAACCCCGGGCCCGCTGCTGGGCATTCTTGATCTTCCAGGCCGGCATGCCGAGGGTGCTCGCCAGCTGGTAGGGGTCGCCCCGCCCGGCGGCGGCGACCCGGGCCACCGTGCGGACCCCGTCGGCGAGGGCGTCGGCGATCGGGACCGGATCGACCCCGACGTGCAGGGCCCAACGCAACGCCTCCAGGGCGGCCGGCACGTCGCCGATCATGGTGGCGTCGGCGACGGTGAAGCCGCTCACCTCGACCCGACCCCGGTAGTAGCGGGCCACCATGTCCGCGCCGATCCGCCCGTCGGTGTCGGCGAGCAGTTGCGAGCAGGCGGCGGCCAACTCCCGCAGGTCGGTGCCGACGGCGGCGATCAGCGCCTCGGCCGCGTCGTCGGTGCACCTGCCCCCGCCCCGGCGGATCTCGTCGCGGACGAACGCCACCCGCTCGCGGTGCCCCTTGAGCTTCGCGGCCGGGACGACCGTGGCACCGGCGGCCCGCAGCCCGTCGGCGAACGCCTTGCCCTTGCCGCCGCCCAGGTGCAGGGCCACCAGTTGGACGTCCGGGTCGGGATTGCGGGCGTAGTCGAGCAGCGCGGTGACCAGGTCCTTTCGGGCGTCCTGGGCGGAGCGGAGCACCAGCACCCGCCGGCCACCGAACAACGAGGGGCTGAGCATCTCGGCGATCTCGCCCACGGCCAACACCCCGGCCTGGTACTCCCGGACGTCGACCTGCGGGTCGACGCTGCGGGCTTTCGCCACGGCTTCGGTCACCGCGCGCGTGGCGAGCAGCTCCTCGTCGCCGAGGACGAGCAGAATAGGAGCAAGGTCGACGCCGGTCACGTCGCTCATCTTGGCACGGCTGGGCGGAGGATCGCGCCTGCTCATCGACGGCTGCGACGGCCCACCCCGCACTCAGCGCAAATATAGACATTTACCTCGATTGCCAGCTAGTGCACGCAATATCCCTTCCAGTCCGGATTTTCTCTCGCCTCTGCCCCCTCGGGTGCCGGCTCGACAGGCCCCACCGCCGGGTCACCGCGACGTCTGTCCACCCGGTTCCACCGGGACGCCGGTCCGGCGGATCACCGGCGACCCGCCGGGTCATCGGGCGACCCGGAAGGTCATCGACGATCCGGCAGGTCATCGGCGGCCCGGCAGGTCATCGGCGGCCCGGCGGCAGTCCCCGGTTGACCACCGCGAGCCGGCCGGAACGCACCACCACCGCCACGTCCCCGTCGGTGTCGGTCCGCAACACCCGCACACCGGAGCGGGCGAGCCGGTCGAGGATCACCGGGCTCGGATGCCCGTAGTCGTTGTCGATGCCCACCGGCACCAGCGCCACCGCCGGCCGGACCGCGTCGAGGAAGGCCGGGTCCTGGTAGGCGCTGCCGTGGTGGGCCACCTTGAGCACCTCGGCCCGCAACGCGTGCGGCGGCACCCGGTCCAGCAGTGCCCGTTGCTCCTCGGTCTCCGCGTCCCCGGGCAGCACGACGCGTACGCCGGCCACCGTGGCCCGTAGCACCAGCGAGTTGTTGTTCGGGTCGGACCGGGTGGCCCGCAGCGGGTAGGGCGGCCCGAGAACGACCACCTCCACCCCCGGCGACCGGTACGACCAGCCGGCCGCCGGCACCACCTGACGCGCCGGCCCGACGGCGGCCGCCACCAGTTCCCGCCCCGCCGCCGGCTCGGTCAGGGTCGGGGTGAGCACCGTGGCCACCCGCCGCCCCCGGGTCACCCCGGCCACGCCACCGACGTGGTCGGCGTGGAAGTGGCTCACCACCAGCAGGGAGACCTCGCGCACCCCGAGCCGCCGCAGGCAACCGTCCACCGCCGACGGCTCCGGACCGGCGTCCACCACCACCGCCCGGCCGGCCGCCACCGGCAGCACGACGGCGTCCCCCTGACCGACCGCACACGCCACCACCACCCAACCGTCCGGCGGCCATCCGCTCGCCACCAGCCGGACCGGCAGGGTGCCCAGCACCACCGCCGCCGCGCCGACCGCCACCAGTCGGCGCACCAGCGGCCGGCGGACGGCCAGCAGCAGCCCCAGGGTCAGCCCGGCCAGCAGCAACGCGCCCGGCAGCCCGCCCGGCCAGGGCAGGGTGCCGGCGGGCAGCCGGGCCCCCACCCGGGCGACGGTGACCAGCCACCAGGCCGGCCAGCTCGCCAGCCAGGCGGCGAACTCCGCCCCGGCCGGCCACGCCGGCGAGATCACCGCCGCCGTCACCCCCAGCACCGTGGCCGGGGCGATCGCCGGCACCACGAGCAGGTTGGCCGGCACCGCCACCAGGCTCACCGTGCCGGAGATGCCGGCCACCACCGGCCCGCAGGCGAGCTGGGCCGCCGCCGGGACGGCGAGGGCCTCCGCCAACCCGGCAGGTACGCCCCGCCGTCGCAGCCCGTCGCGCCAGCCCGGGGCGAGCAGCAGCAACCCGCCGGTCGCCAGGACCGACAGCGCGAAGCCGGCGTCCCCGGCCAGGTCCGGGTCGACGAGCACCAGCACGGTCACCGCCGCGGCCAACGCCGGCAGTGTGGCCCGGGGCCGCCCGACCGCCAACGCGGCCAGCCCGATCGCCCCCATGGTGGCCGCCCGTACCACGCTGGGCGAGGGACGGACCAGGACGACGAAACCGATCAGGGCGAGCCCGCAGAGGACCGCCGCCAGCCGGGGGCCGGCGCGGGCCCACCGGGCCGCCAGCAGCACCGCGCCGACCACGATCGCCACGTTCGACCCGGAGACCGCGTTGAGGTGGGTCATCCCGGTGGCCCGGAAGTCCTCCTCCACGGTGGCCGGCAACCGGCTGGTGTCCCCGACGACCAGGCCGGGCAGCAGACCACCCTGTTCGGACGGAAGCGGGGCGCAGGCCCGGTGCAGACCGGCCCGCAGGGTGCCGGCGGCGCGTTGGAGCCACGGCGGTGGCCCGTCCCGGACCGGTGGGCCGGACACGGTCAGTACGGCGGCGGTGAGGTCGCCGCCCCGGGGCGCGGCGAGCCTGCCCTCGACGGTCAGCCGCTGCCCCGGCAGCAGACCCCGCCAGGCCGGATCGGTGGCGAGCACGAGCAGGCGTACCGGGAGCCGGAGGCGGTGGCCCTGCGGATCGGTGATGGTGCTCGACTGCGCGGTGACGAGCAGGGTCGCCGGACGGCCGGGCGCCCCGCGTACCGGCCGGGGATCGTCGCGGAGTACCAGGTCGACGGTGACCCGGGCCCGGTCGTCGACCAGTGGGCGCAGTGGTGCGGCGTCGCGCACGTGCAGCCGGGCCGCGGTGGCGGTGCCGCCGCAGACCACGCCGAGCAGCACGGCGACGGCGATCCAGCCGTACCGGCGGACCGGGGCGACCGGGGTGCCCAGCACCGCGAGCAGGTGCGCGGTGAGCAGGGCGGCGAGGACGGCGGCACCCACGGCGAGCAGGACCGCCGTACGGGTGGTGAGGTGCAGGCAGGCCAGCGCCGCCAACCAGGCCGCCACCGCCAGCCCGGCCAGCCGCAGGTCGGGTGCCCGGTCGGCGGTCACACCGTCACCAGGTCCTTGAGCTGTTCGTACCGGGCGTCGCCGATGCCGTCGACCTGGCGCAGGTCGCCCACGCTGCGGAAGCCGCCGTGCTGGTCGCGGTGGGTGAGGATGCGTTGGGCGAGCACCGGGCCGACCCCGGGCAACGCGTCGAGCTGGGCCACCGTGGCGGTGTTCAGGTTGACCCGGCCACCCGGCACCGCCCCGCCGGGTGCCGCCGCCGGCCCGGCCGGGGCCGCACCGGAGCCTGCCGCGTCGGGTGGGGCGGTGACGCCGACCAGGATCAGCTCCCCGTCGGCCACCTTCCGGGCCGGGTTGAGCAGTGCCACGTCGGTGCCGGGCAGCGCCCCGCCGGCCGCCTCGACCGCGTCGGCGACCCGCGCCCCGGCCGGTACCCGGACCAGACCGGGGCGGCGGACCCGGCCGGCCACCGCCACCACCAGCTCGCCGGTCGGCGCGACGGCCGCGCCGGACGCGGGCCCGCCGGAGGACTCCGGCCCGGCCAGGGTCGTCGCCGGGCGCACCGGTTCCGGCTGCGGGCGGGACCGCCAGGCCCAGAATCCCGCGCCGAGCACCACGGCCACCGCCACGACCGCCAGTGCCCGGACCCCGCGCCGGCCGGGATCGAAGACACCGGGACCGGGCAACCGGGCGGCCGGTGCCAGGTCGTCACCGTCGGCGGGATGCCGGTGGTCCGGGTCCCCGGGGCGGAACACGGCCGGATCGTCCCCCGCACGACGACGTGCACCGGCGTCACGAAGGCCCTCGTCGTGGCGGCGTGCACCGGCGTCACGAGGGCCGTCGTCGTGGCGACGTGGACCGGCGTCGGAAGAGTCGTCGTCATACCGGCGTGGAGCGGCGTCGGAAGGGCCGTCGTCATGCGGCCCGGGACCGCGTGGAGCACCGTCGAGGTAGTCGCCGAGGTCGAGGGAGCCGGCGTCGCGGAAACCGGCGTCGGTGGCCGGCCGGGGACGGCGGCGGGCCGATGTCCCGGCCGTGCCCGCCTCCGGCGGGGACGTCCCGGCCGTGTCCGCCTCCGGCGGCGACGCCCCACCCGCACCCGGTATGCGCGACGCCGCCGGCCGGTACGGGCGGGGTGGCGGCTGCGGCGGGTCCGCCGCCCGTGCCACCGCCGACACCCCTGCGGTCAGCCGGTACAGCCGTCCCCGCACCCTGGTTTCCTCGTCCTCCGACACGGCGCGAGGTTAGGCCGGTGGGCGGCACCCGTTCCGGCCGGCGGAGGTCGGCTGTGGACGGCGACGGCGGCTGTGGACAACCGCCTGATCATGGCCGGATCTGCTATGCGGACCCCGACCGACGGGCACGGCGGCCGACCCGTTCAGGCCTGCCGGCGGTGGATCACGACACCGGCCAGGCCCGGCCCGGCGTGGGCGGCGACCACCGCACCGGCCTCGGAGACGTACGTGTCGTGCAGGCGGTCGCCGAGCCGGGCGGTGAGCGCCTCGACGAGGTGCTCGGCACGGTGCGGGGCGGCGAGGTGGTGCACCCCGAGGTCCACCTCGGCGTCGGCGGCGGCCTCGACCGCCAGGTCGATCAGGCGGGCCATCCCCCGGCTGGCGGTACGCACCTTGTCGCGCACCACGATCGCGCCGTCCGGCATGTGCATGATCGGCTTGACCGACAGGGCGGTGCCGAGCAGCGCCTCAGCCGCGTTGATCCGGCCACCCCGGCGCAGGAACTCCAGCGTGTCGACGTAGAAGAAGATGGTGGTGCGGTCGACGGCGGCCAGCGCCGCCGCGCGTACCCCGGGCAGGTCGACGCCCGCCTCGGCGGCGCCGGCGGCGGCCAGCGCCGGGAAGCCCAGCCCCATGCCGGTGGACCGGCTGTCGACCACCTCGACGCGGTCGCCGACCTCGGCGGCGGCGAGCCGGGCCGCCTCGACCGTGCCGGACAGCTCGGCCGACAGGTGCACCGACAGCACGCCGTCCGCGCCGTCGGCCAGCAGCCGCCGGTACGTGGCGGCGAACTGCGCCGGTGACGGCCGGGACGTGCTCACCGAGACCCGCCGGCCGCCGAGGGCCCGGGTGGCGTCGGCAGGGTGGGTCTCCACCCCCTCCAGCCCCTCCGCGCCGTTGAGTACGACGGTCAGCGGCACCACGGTCAACCGGTGCGCCCGCACCGGCCCGGGTGGAAGGTAGGCGGTGGAGTCGGTGACGACCGCGACGGACATGCCCGGCACGCTAGCCGATGCCGGGACCGCCCGCCCCGGCCGGCCGGCACGGACCTCCCGGACCGGTCGACCCGGGGCGGTGCGGACCGGTCGGTTCAGACCGGCTCGGCCGGTGGCGGCGGGGTGAGCGGGCCGACGTTGTGCGCGCGCAGGTGCCAGCCCCGCAGGTCGTTGTGGCGTAGTTCGGTCCAGTGGCAGTTGGCCAGCGAGCCGATGCTGCGCAGCACGGTGTGGTCCCAGCCGAGGAGCTGACCGACGCCCTGCCGGGCGGCGCCACCGTGGGTGGCGACCACGACGGTGCCCCCGTCGGCCAGCTCGACGGCGGCGAGCAACGCCTCGCCGACCCGCTTGCCGAGGTCGTCGAGGGGTTCGATGCCCGCTCCCGGGTCCGGGTCGCCGGCCCGCCACCGGGCGTGCTCGGTGGGGAACCGGGCGGCGGCGTCGGTGAGGGCGAGGCCCTGCCACTGGCCGAAGTGCCGTTCCCGCAGCCGGGCGTCGGGGCGTACCGGCTGGCCGGTGAGCCGGGTGAGCGTGGCGGCGGTGTCGGCGGCGCGGCTCAGGTCGGAGGCGACGACGACGGCCGGGCGCAGCGCCGCGAGCAGCGGGGCGGCGGCGCTGGCCTGCTCCCGGCCGAGGTCGTTGAGGGGTACGTCGATCTGCCCCTGCACCCGACCGGCGGCGTTCCAGTCGGTGTTGCCGTGCCGCCAGATGATCAGGCGGGTCATTCGGCGGCGGCACCCGCGGCGTCGGCCTCGACCAGGTCGCGGTCGACGAACGGGAGCTGGGGGCAGTCCTTCCAGAGCCGGTCGAGGGCGTAGAACTCGCGTTCCTCGGTGTGCTGGACGTGGACCACGATGTCGACGTAGTCGAGCAGCACCCAGCGGCCACCCCGCTCACCCTCGCGGCGAATCGGCTTGGCCTTCTCGGGCAGCTCCAGCAGACGCTCCTCGACGGCGTCGACGATGGCCATCACCTGACGCTCGTTGGGCGCCGAGGCCACCAGGAACGCGTCGGTGATGGCGAGCTGGTCACCCACGTCGATGATGACGATGTCCTGCGCCTTCTTGTCGGCCGCGGCCTGGGCGGCGGCCATCGCCAGCTCGTGAGCGCGTTCGGAAACTGTCACCGTTCTCCTTCGATCAACAGTGCGACCCGTCAAGCGTCTCACACCCGGCGCGGAGACGACTTGTCAGTTCTGGCCGCTTACCGGGACGAAGTACCTGTAACCGGGCGTAATCACCGCTGGTAGAGCCGTCGTTTCGCGATGTACTGCACCACACCGTCGGGCACCAGGTACCAGACCGGTTCCCCCCGGCCGACCCGCTCCCGGCAGTCGGTCGAGGAGATCGCCATCGCGGGCACCTGCACCAGGCTGACGGTGTCGGCCGGCAGGTGCTTGTCGGTCAGCTCGAACCCGGGCCGGGTCACCCCGATGAAATGGGCCAGCGCGAAGATCTCGTCCAGATCCTTCCAGGACAGGATCCGCTCCAGCGCGTCGGCGCCGGTGATGAAGTGCAGTTGCGCCTTCGGGCCGTACTCGTGGTGCAGGTCCCGCAGGGTGTCGACGGTGTAGGTGGGGCCGCCGCGGTCGATGTCGACCCGGCTGACCTGGAACCGGGGGTTGGAGGCGGTGGCGATCACCGTCATCAGGTAGCGGTCCTCGGCCGGGCTGACCGGGGTGTCCGCCTTCTGCCACGGCTGCCCCGTCGGCACGAAGACCACCTCGTCCAGGGCGAACCGGTCGGCCACCTCGCTGGCCGCCACCAGGTGACCGTGATGGATCGGGTCGAAGGTGCCGCCCATGATGCCGATCCGTCGGATGTCGTCCTCCACCCCATGATCGTAGGCCGCCCCGCGCCGGGCCCGCCCGGGCCCGGCGCGGACCGACCCGCCGGCGGCGGCCGCCGCGACCGCCGTCCGGGCGACCAGGGCCCGACGCAGGTCGTCGGCGGCGTCGACGACGCTGCGGCGCAACCCCGGGGTCAGGTCGTCCCGGATGAGCAGGGTCGCGGCCGAATCCAGCGTGGGCTGCGCCACGGCGTAGCGGGGGAAGGCCAGCCGGGCGACCCGTTCGGCCACCCACGGGGTACGCCGCCGCGCCGCCGCCGGCATCTCGGTGAAGTACCGGTCGACGTACGTACCGGTCAGCTCCGCCTGGTCCGGCTGCCAGAACCCCTCGGCCGCCGCCTCGACGAGCCGGTTGGAGCGGGTGGTGTCCCGGGTGACGATCTCCCAGGCGGCCTCCTTCGCGGCCACCTCCGGCAGGGCCGCCCGGCACCGGGCCGCCCGTTCCGCACCGGTGGCGCTGCGGTCGGTCGCCGCCTCGGCCGCGATCTCGGTCTCGCCTGCCGCGCCCAGCACCACCAGCCGGTGCAGCAGCGCCCAGCGCAGCTCGGCGTCGACGGCCAGCCCGTCGGGCACGCCCCGGCCGACCAGCCAACCGGCGAGCAGGTCGGCGTCGGCGGTGGCGGAGAGCAGCCCCCGCACGGCGGCCAGTTGCAGCGACCCGCCGGCCGGGGCGGTGGCGAGCAGCGTGGCGCAGGCGTCGGCCGTACGCAGCAGCGCGGCGTCCCGGGCGAGCGGGTCGAGATAGCGGTCGACCAGGTTGCGGCTGCGGACGAGCACACTCTCCGCGACGGCCACCTCGGTCTCCGTGGGCAGGGCCGCCGTCAGCAGCGCCACCACCGCCGACACCGGCCGCTCACCGTCGGTGGCGGCGTCCAGCGTCTCCTCCCACAGCAGCGCACGGGCCAGCGGGTCGGTGAGCGTGGGCAGCACCGTGGCGACCGCGTCCACCGACGCCGGATCGAGCCGGATCTTGGCGAAGGTGAGGTCACCGTCGTTGGGCAGGAGCAGCCCGGCGGCCCGGCCGGTCAGCGCGGGAAGCGCGGTGCGTCCGTCGTCGGCGGCCGGGTCGAGATCGACCTCGACCCGTTCCACCGCGCCGTCGCAGGCGTACCGGCCGACCGCGATGCGGTGTGGGCGCAGCACCGGGTGCTCCGACGGCGCGGTCTGCACCACCGCCACCGAGGACCACCGGCCGTCGGCGTCCACCGAGGTCTCCGTCCGCAGCGTGTTGACCTGCGGTTGACGCAGCCAGCGGTCGGCCCAGTCGGTGAGGTCCCGCCCGCTGGCGGCGCTGAGGCTGGCCAGCAGGTCGGCCAGGGTGGCGTTGCCGAACCGGTGAGCGGCGAAGTGCTGGTTGAGCCCGGCCAGGAAGGCGTCGTCGCCGAGCCAGGCGACGAGCTGGCGGAGCACGCTGGCGCCCTTGGCGTACGAGATGCCGTCGAAGTTGAGCAGGGCCTGGGCGGCGTCGGCGACCTCCTCCGGGGCGACCGGATGGGTGGACGGGCGCTGGTCGGCGGCGTACCCCCACGCCTTGCGGCGGATCGCGAAGGTCGTCCAGGCCCGGTCGAACCGGGTCGCCTCGGCGGTGACCCGGGTGCCCAGGTACTCGGCGAAGGACTCGTTCAGCCACAGGTCGTCCCACCAGCGCATCGTGACCAGGTCACCGAACCACATGTGGGCCATCTCGTGGGCGATGGTGGTGGCCCGCTGCTCCCGCTCGCTGTCGGTGACCGCCGAGCGGAACACGTCGTCGTCGCGGATGGTGACCAGGCCCGGGTTCTCCATCGCCCCGGCGTTGAACTCCGGCACGAACGCCTGGTCGTACTTGACGAACGGGTACGGCTCGGCGAAGAGCTGGTGGAACCGGTCCAGGCACTGCTTGGTGACGGTGAGGATCTCGTCGAGGTCGGCATCGAGGTGCGCGGCCAACGACTGCCGGCAGTAGACGCCCAGCGGGATGTCGCCGTGGCTGTCCCGCCGTACGTGCCAGGGGCCGGCGATCAGCGTGACGAAGTAGCTGGCCAGTGGCGCGGTGGGGGCGAACTCCCAGCGTCCCGGGGCCGGGTTGGCGGCGAGCGGGCCGTTGGCGGCGACCGTCCACTGCGGCGGAGCGGTCACGGCGAGGGTCACCGGGGCCTTGAGGTCGGGCTGGTCGAAGGCGGCGAAGATGCGTGGCGCCTCGTCCAGGAAGGACATCGCGTAGAGGTACGTCGCGCCGTCGGCCGGGTCGACGAAGCGGTGCATCCCCTCGCCGGTGTTGGTGTAGGCCATCTCGGCGGTGACCGTGAGGGTGTTCTCCGCCGCCAGCCCGGTGAGCGGGAACCGGCCGTCGGCGAGGGCCGCCGGGTCGAGCTTCCGGTCGTTGAGCCGGACCGCCTCCAGGACTGCGGGTTTGACCTCGACGAACGTCTCGGCGTCGGGGGTGGCGGCGCGGAACCGGATGGTGGTCGTCGAGCGGAAACGCTCGTCGCCACCGGTGAGATCGAGGTCCACCTGATAGGACTCGACATCGATCAGTGCGCGACGCGCGGTCGCCTCTACACGGGTCAGGCTCGGCATCCGCTTATCCTGCCCGACGGGGAGCCGGCCGGGCTCCCCGATACGCGCGGCAATGGAGGATCAACAATGGGTCAGCACCCCAAGGGCGACTTCGACCTGTCCCGGGCGGTCTGGCAGCGAGCCGAGGGCGACACCTCCGACAGCGCGGTCGAGGTGGCCTTCGTGGACGACCTGATCGGGATGCGCAACTCGGCCGAGCCGGACGGCCCGGTGCTGGTGTTCACCCAGGCCGAGTGGGACGCGTTCGTCGCCGGTGCCCAGGACGGCGAGTTCGACCTGGACTGACCGCCGGGCGGCGACCCCCGGGCGGTACGCGGCGACCCGCCCCACGCCCGGGGGCACCGGCCCGTCGGGCGACCGCCGCCCCGCCCCGACGCGGGCCGGCGCGGCGGTGCCCGGACGGCGGCTCACCCGTCCCCCTCGCCCCAGCCCAGCCCGCCCGGCCCCGGGGCATGGTGGAACCCGGGGTGGCCGGCGACGTCGGCGCAGCGGTCGCCGTCCGGGCCGACGGCGGAACAGAACAGCCGCTCCGCGTCCCGCCAGGCATCGGCCGGGGACAGCGCGACCGAGGCCAGCACCAGCTCCGGGCGGAGCAGGCTCAGCGCCTCCGCGTACGCCACCGCCAGCTCCCGGGCGTGCTCCGGCCCGTCGGCGGTGAACCCGAGGTGCACGGTGAACCGCCGGGACGGCCGGCGCGGCCGGGCGAGCAGCGGCCGCCCCGGCGGGTGGTCCCCGCCGGCCCGGCCGAGCACGTCGACCACCTGTCGCTGACGCCAGTACGGCGGCGTGTTCTCCCGCATCCGGTCCTCCCCGTCGTCGAACGCCCCACGGCCGCCCGTGGTGGCCCGGTGTCGAGCCAACCAGGTTCACGGCGGCCCGGGAGGGGCCAGCGGGCACCCGGTCACCGTCCGGCGGCACGGCGGGATTCAGGGCCCCGAACCGGGGTAGACGACCCGCGGCCGACCAGCCGGGTCCGCCGACCGTCACCGCGTCAGGAGAGCCCGATGGCCACCACACCGGCCGACCGCAGCCCGGAGAGCACGCTGGCGTTCTTTCGCGAGGGCTACCGGTTCATCAGCAACAGGTGTGAGCGCTACGACACGGACATCTTCACCGCCCGGTTTCTCCTGGAGCCGACGATCTTCCTGCGGGGGCGGGCCGCGGCGGAACTGTTCTACGACCCGGAGCGCTTCCGGCGTGCCGGTGCGGCACCCAAGCGGGGCCAGCGGACGCTGACCGGGCAGGGTGGGGTGCAGGGGTTGGACGGTCCGGCCCACACCGACCGCAAGGCCATGTTCATGTCGATCATGACGCCCTCGGCGGTCGAGCGGATCGGCCGGCTCTTCGCCGACGAGTGGCGGATCCGGCTGGCGGCCTGGGGTGGCGGCGGTCCCGTGGTGCTCCGCGACGAGGTGGGCCCGATGCTGCTGCGGGCGGTCTGCGCCTGGGCGGGCGTACCCCTGCCGGAGAGCGAGGTCCGCCGGCGCAACGCCCAGATGCAGGCCATGATCGACGGACCGGCCGCGCTCGGCCCCCGGCACTGGCGCGGGTTGCGCGGTCGCCTGCGGGCCGAACGCTGGATCGCCGACCTGGTGGAACGGGTACGGGTCGGCACCGTTGCCGCGCCCGAGGGCAGCGCGCTCGCGGTGATCGCCGAGCACCGCGACGCCGAGGGGCGGCTGCTCCCCCGCCGGGTCGCCGCCGTGGAACTGATCAACGTGCTGCGTCCCACCGTCGCCGTCGACCGGTACGTCCTGTTCGCCGCCCTGGCCCTGCACGACCATCCGGACTGGCGGGACCGGGTGCGCGCCGGTGACGAGCCGACCGAGTGGTTCGTCCAGGAGGTCCGCCGCTACTACCCGTTCTTCCCGGTCGCCTTCGCCCGGGTGCGGCACCCCTTCGAGTGGCAGGGGCACCACTTCCCGAAGGACCGCCGGGTGCTGCTCGACCTGTACGGCACCAACCACCACCCCGGGATCTGGTCCGAGCCGGAGCGGTTCCGCCCGGAGCGGTTCGCCGGCTGGCGGGACGACCCGTACGGTTTCGTGCCGCAGGGCGGGGGCAGCCACCTGGCCGGCCACCGCTGCGCCGGGGAGTGGATCACCATCGAGCTGATGAAGCAGGCGGTCGGCCTGCTCACCGGGGCGATGGACTACCGGCTCCCGCCGCAGGACCTCGCCCTGGACCTGGCCAAGGTGCCGACCCTGCCGCCCAGCGGCCTGGTGCTCGCCGACGTCCGCAGCATGCCGGCCGCCCGGCGGCACGGGGCTCGCGGGTGAGCGCCCCCGCCGGGTCGGCGCGTCCGGCCCCGGTCGGGTCCCGCCCGGCCGCCGCGCCGGGCGGCCCGCCACGCCCGCCCCGGCTCCCCGTCGAGTACGTCCTGCCCCTGCACCGGACCGACGACGACGACCTGGCCGAGCTGACCGGCTACCTGCGCACCCTGTGCCGGCTGGTCGAGGTGACCGTGGTCGACGGCTCGCCGCCGCCGGTGTTCGCCCGGCACGCCGCCCACTGGCACGGCCTGCTGCGGCACCTGCCCCCCGATCCGGCGGTGCACGGGCTCAACGGCAAGGTCCGCGGGGTGCTGACCGGGGTGGCGGCGGCCCGGCACGAGCACGTGGTGATCGCCGACGACGACGTCCGGTACACCGAGGCGGAGCTGCGGGTGGTGCACCGGCTGCTGGACACCGTCGACCTGGTCCGCCCGCAGAACTACTTCGACCCGCTGCCCTGGCACGCCTGGTGGGACACCGGCCGGACCCTGCTCAACCGGGCGTTCGGCGTCGACTGGCCGGGCACCCTGGCGGTGCGGCGCAGCACCTTCCGGGCGATGGGCGGCTACGACCCGGACGTGCTCTTCGAGAACCTGGAACTGGTCCGCACGGTGCGCGCGTACGGCGGCACCGAGGCCAGCCCCGCCTGGCTCTACGTCCGCCGGCTGCCGCCGACCGCGGCGCACTTCCGGGGCCAGCGGGTCCGCCAGGCGTACGACGACCTGGCCCGACCGGCGCGGTTGCTGGTGGCGCTGGCGGTGCTGCCTGCGGTGGTGGCCGCGTCGGTGGCCCGCCGACCGGGGCTGCTGGCCGTCGGGGCGGCCGGTGCGGTGGCGCTGGCGGAGATCGGCCGGCGGCGGGCCGGCGGAACGGCGGTGTTCCCCCCGGGCACCGCCCTGGCCGCGCCGTTCTGGCTGCTCGAACGCGGGCTCTGCGGCTGGCTCGCGGTGGCCCGTCGGGTCGGCCGTGGCGGGGTGCGCTACGCCGGTCGGCGGGTGCGCCGCCCGGCCCACTCGGTGCGGACGCTACGGCGCCGGATGGCCCCGGTGGAGCCGGGCGAGCTGACCCGGTGGGTCCGGGCCGACCCGGCCGCCCGGGGCCGCTGACCGTTGGCGCCCCGCGGCCCCCCACCGGCGGATGCCGGGGGTGGCCGCGGGCCGGTGCCGGTGCTGCTTCAGTGGCGTACCTGTTCGCGGGACTGCTGTGCGGAGTCCTTCACCTCCTGGGCGGCCGACCGGGTGTCGTCCCGGACGGCGTGCACGGCCTCCTCGGCGGTGCCGCGCAGCGACTCGGTGGCCTGCCGGGCCGGCTCGCGCAGCTCCTCCGTGAGTTCGCCGGCCACCGCGCCCAGCTTCTCCTTGACGGCTCCGCCGTGCTCGCCGGCCTTCTCCCTGACCTGCGCGGCCAGTTCCTGCTCACGCCGGCTGGCCGGGATCAGCGAGGAGACCAGCATGCCGACCCCGAAGGCGATCAGGCCGGCGGCGATCGGGTTGCCCTCGGACTTCTGCCGGATCACCTGCGGGGCCCGGTGGGCGGCGTCGCCGACGGTCGAGGCCGCCGCGTGGGCGCCGTCGCCGACGGCGGAGGCCGCCGCGGAGGCGCGGTCGCCGACGGAGTGCGCGGCGTGGCTGGTGCCGTGGCCCAGGTCGGAAGCGGTACCCATCACCCTGTCCCTCACATTCTGGAACGCGTTGCGCGCCCGTTGCTTGCGGTCGTCGACGATGCGGCCGGGGCTGACCTTGTACGCCAGCGCGTCCACGTCGGTGCTGAGGCTGTTGCGGGTGGCCTCGATCTCCCGGCGGATCTGGTCGGGATCGGTGCTCATCGGGTGACTCCCTCCGGGTGCGGCTTCAGCGCGTCGGGGATGCGCTGCACGCTGTCATTGGTCTGCCTGAGGCCCCGCACGTGTGCGGCGTTCTTCTTGGCCATCGAGTAGAGGACGGCGGCGATGCCCGCCCAGACGACGGCGACGATCAGGCCCGCCCACCCGGCGTCCAGCACGTTGGACAGCCCGGCCCAGAGCGCGATGGAGAGGAAGAGGGCGACCATGTAGCCGCCGAAGCCGGCTCCGCCGTACAACCCGGCGGCCTTGCCGGCCTTCTTGCCCTCCTGGCGGATCTCGGCCTTGGCCAGCTCCACCTCCTGGCGCATCAGGGTGGACAGGTCGGTGGTGACCGACCGCATCAGGTCGCCCAGTGAGCTGTTCCTGACCTCGTCCGCGGAGTGCGGCGCACCCGCGGGGTGGTATCCGGAGTCCAGTCCGGACCCCTGCGTCGGCACGGTCATGCCGTCGCCTCCCTTCGGCTGGTCGCGCGGCTCACGGACGGGTCACGCCGCTGGCCGGCACGCCGGGCAGCGGGTCGGTCTGGGTCACCGGCGGCAGGGGCTGGCCGATGCCGCCGGCCGGGTCGGCGTAGCCGGTGCCGGTGCCGTCGTCGGGGTAACCGGTGCGGCCGGTCGCGCCGTCGGGTCGGGCCGTGCCCTGGGCCGGGTATCCCGGGTCGGGCTCGGCGTAGGTGCCGGGCGTCGGGTCGAGGTAGCCGACCGGCGGGGTCGGCGGGGCCTGGGTCGGGATGACGGCGGTCTGCTCCGGGTCGTAGCCGCCCGTCGCGCCGTGCCGGTCGGGGCCGCTGTCGGCGGTGAGGCCCTTGGCGAGCCGGCCGGCGAGCACACCGAGCACCGCCGCGCCGATCAGGAACGTGCCGGGATTACGGCGGGCGTACGTCTTGACCTCGTTGAACAGGTCACCCGGCTCGCGCTCCTCCAGCCAGCCGGCCACTCCGTGGACCCGGTCGGCGGCCTGGTGGGCGAGTTCGGTGACCGGGCCGCCCTGCCCGCCGTTCTGCGCCATCGAGCGCATCTCCTCGGCCAGCGACCGCAGTCCACCGGCCGCCTTGCGCTGCTGCTCGCCGCCCTGGGCGGTGAGCTGGTCACGGGCCTCACCGTAGAGGTTGCGCACCTGGCGGCGGGCCTCGCCGACCACCTCGTGGCCCTGTTCACGGGCGGTCTGGGCGACCGCCCCGCCGGCGTGGGCGGCGTCCGTGCCGACCTGGCGGGCCTGCTCCCGGACGCCGGTGCCGTTGCTCTGCTGTCCGTATGACGTGGTGGACGAAAGATCGTGCGTCATGATGGTCCTTCGGCTCGGATACTCGTCGCGGTGGTTGCGGGGGGATGTGCCGATCTCGTCGGCCGGTGCTTTTCGACCTACCCCCGCTTTGCGGGTCCATGCACAATTCGCGTTTTCCCCGCCGAAAGTCGCCGGTCGGCCCAGAATGTGAGGATCGTCCGACTGTGCCGCGCAGTTGGCTCCCGTGGAGGTGACAGCGATGGCTCACGCCGTACGACGGCCCGCCCCGGCCGCCCCGAAGCCCCGGGTGCAGACGGTCGCCGCCGCCGTCGCGGCCGTCTTCCTGCTGCTCGGCGTCCTCGGCTTCGTCCCCGGCGTCACCACCGGCTACGACGAGCTGGCCTTCGCCGGCCACCACTCCGGGGCGAAGCTGCTCGGGGTGTTCCAGGTGTCGGTCCTGCACAACCTGCTGCACCTGATCTTCGGGTTGGTCGGCCTGGTGCTGGCCCGCCGGCTCGGTGGCGCCCGGCTCTACCTCACCGTCGGCGGGGCGGTCTACCTGGCGCTCTGGCTGTACGGCTTCGCCGTCTCCCGGGACGCCCCGGCCAACATCGTCCCGGTCAACGGCGCGGACAGCTGGCTGCACCTGGGACTCGGCCTCGGCATGCTCGCCGTCGGCCTGCTGCTGTCCAACGACGCCGGCACCGGTGGCCGGCTGGACGTCCCCCTCGACCGGGGCTGACCCCCGTCACCCGAGCGGGTGGTTCCCGATCCCGGCGCGCCACGGCGGCGTTTGCCCGCCGCACACCCGGGGCACGGGATCGACGGACGAGGAGGTCGTCATGGCGCGCTGGCTACGGAACAACGCCCTGAGCCTGGCCATGCTGGGCGCGTTCGCCGTGTTCCTGGTGCTGCAGAGCGTCACCGGTTGGCAGACCCACAACGAGGAGCTGACCGGGTACGGCGCACCCACGCTGAGCTGGTGGGCCTATCTCGGCAGCGGGCACTTCGTCGAGTCCGTCTTCGAGAACTGGGAGTCGGAGTTCCTCCAGATGGGCGGCTACGTCCTGCTCACCGCGTACCTGGTGCAGAAGGGGTCGGCCGAGTCGAAGACCGACGACACCACCGACCGGGCCGCCGACGACGAACGGGAGGCCGGGCCGGACGCGCCGTGGCCGGTGCGGGCCGGCGGGTTCCCGCTCGCCGTGTACCGGCACAGCCTCCCGCTGGTCCTGCTGCTGATCTTCGCCGGGTCCTTCGTCGGGCACCTGTTCGGCGGGGTGGCCGCCTACAACGAGGAGCAGGCGCTGCAGAGCGGCACGGCCCCGATCAGCGCCTGGCAGTTCCTGCACACCAGCGACTTCTGGTTCCAGTCGATGCAGAACTGGCAGAGCGAGTTCCTCGCCGTCGGGGCGTTGATCCTGCTGAGCATCGTGCTGCGCCAGGCGTCGTCGCCGGAGTCGAAGCCGGTGGCCGCCGCCCACGCCCAGACCGGTGCGTGACCGGCCCGCCGGCCGGTACAGGCAGGCACCCGGCCGGCCCGCCGGCTCAGGTCAGGCCGCCACCGGCAGCCGCTTGGCGAAACACACGCTGTACGGGTTGTGCACGTACTCGCCGTAGACCGGGATCGGCTGGTAGCCGCAGGAGGTGTAGAGGCCGATCGCGGCCGGCAGGTAACTGCCCGTCTCCAGGCAGAGCACCGAGTGGCCCTGCTGGAACGCGATCTCCTCCAGTGCGCTGAGCAACTGCCGGGCGATGCCCCGCCCCCGGTACGCCGGCCGCACGTACATCCGCTTCAGCTCGCCGGTCCCGGCGTCGAGGGACTGCAGGCCACCGCAGGCGACCACCCGGCCGCCGTCGACCACCACCAGGTAGCGGACGTCGTCGTGCACCACGGTGGCCTGCCCGTCCAGCCCGCCGTCGGCCTCGCGCAGCTCCCGCTGCTGGGCGGCGACCAGCGCGTCGACCTCCGGGTCGGTGGCGGGACGGGACTCGATCAGCATCAGCCCACGGTAGGACGGGTCCGTTTCACGAAGGTTTCCAGGAAACGACCCGGACCCGACCGGTACCGGGCTATTCCTCGTCCCCGTCGCCGTCCTCGTCGTCATCCGCCGGTTCCGGGGCCGGGTCCAGCTCGTCCTCCGGGCGCTGCCGACGCGCCTTGCGGGCGGCCAACCGCTCGGCCGCCGCGGGACGCGTCGACTTCTCCTCCAGCCGGACGTCGGTACCCCGGTTGCCGGGGATGAAGTCGACGCCCGCGTACAGGGTCGGCTGCCAGTCGAACTCCCGCTCACCGATGCGGACCAGGTCCCCGGGGTTGGCGCCGGCCTTGGCCAGCTTCTCCTCCACGCCCAGCCGGGCCAGCCGGTCGGCGAGGAAACCGACCGCCTCGTCGTTGTCGAAGTTCGTCTGCCGGACCCAGCGTTCGGGTCGTACGCCCCGCACGGTGAACGAGCCGTCGGCCTGCGCCTCGATGGTGAACCCGGCGTCGTCGACCGCCTTCGGCCGGATCACGACCCGGGTCGGCTCGGCCGGCGGGGCGGCCCGGCGGGCCTGGTCCACCAGCTCCGCCATCGCGTACGTCAGCTCCTTGAGCCCTTCCCGGGTCGCCGCGGAGACGTCGAACACCCGGAACCCGCGCGCCTGCAGGTCGGGACGGACGATATCGGCGAGGTCCTGCCCGTCCGGCACGTCGACCTTGTTCAGCGCCACCAGTCGGGGCCGGTCGGCCAGCCCGCCGTACTCGGCCAGCTCCGCCTCGATGGTGTCGATGTCGGCCAGCGGGTCCCGCCCCGGTTCCAGGGTCGCCGTGTCGACCACGTGCACGAGCACGGCGCACCGCTCGACGTGGCGCAGGAACTCCAGGCCCAGACCCTTGCCGGTGGCCGCCCCGGGGATCAGCCCCGGCACGTCGGCGACGGTGAACGTGTGGTTGTCCACCCGGACCACGCCCAGGTTGGGCACCAGGGTGGTGAACGGGTAGTCGGCGATCTTCGGCTTGGCGGCGGAGATCACCGAGATCAGCGACGACTTGCCCGCCGACGGGAAACCCACCAGGCCGACGTCGGCGACGCTCTTGAGTTCCAGCACCACGTCGAGCCGGTCGCCGGGCTCGCCCAACTCGGCGAAGCCGGGGGCCTTGCGTCGGGCGTTGGCCAGCGAGGCGTTGCCCCGGCCGCCGCGCCCGCCCCGGGCCGCCTCGAAGGTGGTGCCCGCGCCGACCAGGTCGGCCAGCACCGTGCCGTCGAGGGTCTGCACGACGGTGCCGTTCGGCACCTTGATCAGCAGGTCGTGGCCGTTGGCGCCGTCCCGGTTCGAGCCCGCGCCCCCCTTGCCGTTGTCGGCCTTCAGGTGCGGGCGGAAGTGGAAGTCCAGCAGGGTGGTGACCTGCGGGTCGACCACCAGCGAGACGCTGCCGCCGTGCCCGCCGTTACCCCCGTCCGGGCCGCCGAAGGGCTTGAACTTCTCCCGGTGGATGGAGACACAGCCGTGCCCGCCGTCGCCGGCCTGCATGTGCAGGACGACCCGGTCAACGAACGTCGTCACGACGCCAATCCTTCCAGCGGGGTCCGGCCCCGCACCTGAAAAGCACCCCCGGGCCCCGCCGCGACGGCGGCGGGCACCCGGCGGTGGGAGCAACCCCCACCTGAAACGGCGAAGCGGGCCGGGACCCCCAGGTCCGCGGCCCGCTTCGCCTGCGTGTTACTGCGGCACGATGCTGACGGTCTTGCGACCCCGCTTGGTGCCGAACAGGACCGAACCGGCGGCCAGCGCGAAGAGCGTGTCGTCGCCACCGCGGCCGACCAGGTCACCGGGGTGGAACTTGGTGCCACGCTGACGGATGAGGATCTCACCCGCGCTGACGACCTGACCACCGAAGCGCTTCACGCCGAGTCGCTGGGCCGCGGAGTCACGACCGTTACGCGAGCTGGACGCACCCTTTTTGTGAGCCATTGTCCGACGACCTACTTCCCGCTGGAGATGCCGGTCACCTTGACCTGGGTCAGCGGCTGGCGGTGACCCTGGCGCTTGTGGTAGCCGGTCTTGTTCTTGAACTTGTGGATCCGGATCTTCGGGCCCTTGGTGTGCGCGGCGATCTCGCCGGACACCGCGACCTTGGCAAGCTTCGCCGCGTCGGTCACCAGGTCGTCACCGTCGACGAGGAGCACCGCGGTGAGCTTCACCGCGTCACCGGGGGCACCGGTGAGCTTCTCGACCTCGATCACGTCGCCCTCGGCGACCTTGTACTGCTTGCCGCCGGTCTTGACGATCGCGTACATCGGAGGCGGACTCCCTGTCGTTGAGGCTGCTGGCGGTCGTTCCCATGGCAACTCGCCGGGTAGCTGTGACACCGGCAGCGCGGGCACGCGGGAACTCGGCACACCAAAGTGCGCCGCAGGAAAGAGTACGCCATCACCCGCCCGCCGCCCAAACCGACCCCCCGCCGGCCGGGCCCGCGGTCAGCGGGCGCAGAGCTGGTCCAGCCGCTGCTGGAGCCGGTCCAGCTCGGTCTCGTCGATCGAGTCGACGTCGGTACCGAGCCGGCCGATCTCGGTGGCCAGGTCGGTGAGCAGGGTCTTCAGCTGCGGATCGGTGGCCCGGCCGGACTGCTGCCGCAGCGCCGTCCGCCAGGTGGTCAGCGCCGTCTCCGCCCGCTTGCGGGCGGTCTCCGCCGCCGCGCTGTCGTTCGCGCCGACCGCCGCGATCATCTTGCCCAGTTCCTCGACGTAGGTGCGCACCGCCGTGGTCGACGCCGCCTCGGCGTCGGCGCAGACCTGCGGCCCGTTGCCGCCGGCCGGGGAGCCGCTCACCGCCGCCGACGGGACCACGGAGGCGGGGGTGGCGGCACCGGACGGCCGGCCGGAGGCCGTCGGCGCGTCGGCCCGGTCACCGGAACAGCCGACGCCGGCCAGCAGGACGGCGGTCACCACGAGGGCGGCGGGCAGGCGGCGCATGGTCTTCTCCTAGCCGGGGGTGACCGATGGTATCGCCGTACCCACGGCACGGCGGGACCCCTCCCACCGGCGGTACGCCGGGGAAGGGGCCCACTGCCGTCAGGTACGGCTCAGCCGGTCACGGCCGGGTACGGCAACAGGTCACGGCCGGGTACGGCGACGGGCACCGCCCCGGCGGGAGCGCCGCCGGCCCGTGCCGGCCTCCCCGTCGTCGTCGCCCTCGGAGTCGGAGTCGCCCAGCGCGTCCGGGTCGTCCGCCCCGGCGAGCCGGGCCGACTCGCCGGTCTGAGCGTCGGCCGCGGCCGGGGCGGCCGGGGTCTGCGACTCGTACCGGGACAGGTCGTAGCCCATGGTGTCGTGGTAGCCGTTGTCGGCCGCCGGGGCGGCGACCTCGACCTCGGGGGTCTCGGTGGTCTCCACCACGGTCCGCTCCACCGTCGCCGCCTTGCGGGCGCGCCGCCGTGCAGAGGGGGTGGTGGCGGTGGCCGTCGGCTCGGCCGCCGGGGTGGTCACCGCCGAGGCGACGGCCTTGACCCGTTCGCCCGCGCCGCCACCGGTACGCGGCTTCTCCGGCACCGGCTCGGTGTGGATCACCAGGCCCCGACCCTTGCAGCACTCGCAGGGCTCGCTGAACGCCTCCAGCAGACCGGCCCCGATCCGCTTACGGGTCATCTGCACCAGACCGAGCGAGGTGATCTCGGTCACCTGGTGCTTGGTGCGGTCCCGGCCCAGGCACTCGGTGAGCCGGCGCAGCACCAGTTCCCGGTTGGACTCCAGCACCATGTCGATGAAGTCGATCACCACGATGCCGCCGATGTCACGCAGCCGCAGCTGGCGGACGATCTCCTCGGCCGCCTCCAGGTTGTTGCGGGTGACCGTCTCCTCCAGGTTGCCCCCGGAGCCGGTGTACTTGCCGGTGTTGACGTCGATGACGGTCATCGCCTCGGTGCGGTCGATCACCAGCGAGCCGCCGGAGGGCAGGAAGACCTTCCGGTCCAACCCCTTGATGATCTGCTCGTCGATGCGGTACTCGGCGAACACGTCGGCGGTGCCGACGTACCGGCGTACCCGGTCGACCAGGTCCGGCGAGACGTGCGACAGGTACGACTCGACCATGCCGTACGACTGCTCGCCCTCGATGACCAGCTCGCGGAAGTCCTCGTTGAACAGGTCCCGGACCACCCGGATGACCAGGTCGGGCTCCTCGTAGAGCAGCACCGGGGCACCACCGGCGGTCGCCTTGGCCTGGATGTCCTCCCACTGGGCCTGCAACCGCTTGACGTCCCGGGCCAGCTCGTCCTCGCTGGCGCCCTCGGCGGCGGTCCGCACGATCACGCCCGCGCCGTCGGGAACCAGCTTCTTGAGCACGTCCCGCAGCCGCTTGCGCTCGGTGTCGGGCAGCTTGCGGCTGATCCCGGAGGCGTTGCCGTTGGGCACGTAGACCAGGTGCCGGCCGGAGAGCGCGACGTGGCTGGTCAGCCGGGCACCCTTGTGCCCGATCGGGTCCTTGGTGACCTGGACCAGCACCGAGTCCCCGGAGCGCAGCGCCTGCTCGATCGAGCGGGAGCGCCCCTCCAGGCCGGTGCTGTCCCAGTTGACCTCACCGGCGTACAGGACGGCGTTACGTCCCCGCCCGACGTCGACGAAGGCCGCCTCCATGCTGGGCAGGACGTTCTGCACCTTGCCCAGGTAGACGTTGCCGGCCATGGTGCCCGACGAGTTACGGGTGACGTAGTGCTCGACCAGGACGCCGTCCTCCAGGACCGCGATCTGGGTACGGTCGCCCCGCTGGCGCACCGCCATCACCCGGTCGACCGCCTCCCGGCGGGCCAGGAACTCCGACTCGCTCAGGATCGGCGGGCGGGTCCGGCGCTGCTCCCGACCGTCCCGGCGGCGCTGACGCTTGGCCTCCAGCCGGGTCGAACCGGAGACGCCCTGCACCTCGTCGACGGCCTTGCGGGGCTCCCGGATCGTGACCACCGTGGGCACGCCGTCGTCGGCGCCACCCTCGACGTCACCGGCACCCCGACGGCGACGCCGCCGACGACGACGGGTCAGCCCGTCCCCGTCGCCCTCGTCCTCGGCGGCGTCGCCCTCACCCACGGCCTCGGCCTGGGCCGGTTCCTCGGTCGCGTCCGCGGCGGTGTCGTCCGCCCCGCCCGTGCCCCGGCCCCGTCCGCGGCGGCCCCGGCGGCGACGGCGACGCGCGGCGGCCGACTCGTCGTCGTCCTCGTCCTCGTCGTCGACGCCCTCCTCGGCCTCGCCGGTGGGCTCCTCCGCGACGACCTCGACCGGCTCGACGGCCTCCACCGGCTCGGCCTCACGGCGGCCACGGCGACGCCGCCGCCCCGTCTCGACCGGTTCCTCGACGGGCTCCTCGGCGACCGGGCCGGGCTCGACCACCCGGAAGGTGGGCGGCTCCTCCGGCAGCGGGGCCATGAACAGGACGGTCGGCGCGGCGATCGCGGCCCGCCGCCGGCGGGTACGCGGCTGCGGCTCGGCCGGCTCCGCCGGCTCGTCGGCGGCCGGCACGGCGACGCCCGGCGACACCTCCCCGGTCGGCGCGCCGGCGGCCGGCGACGTCGACCCGGCGGCCGGCCGGTCGGACGCGGGCTCCTGCGCCACGGGCTCCGCGACCACGGCCTGGTCGGCCGTGGGCTCCTCGGCCTCGTCGGCGACGGTCGGCTCGGCCGGGGCAGCCGCCTCCACGGCGGGCTCCTCCTCGGGAGAATCACTCTGAGCTGCGGAAACCTCACCCACCGACGCCTGGCCGGTCACCACCTCGGCGGCCGGCGGAGACGCCGGGGCCTCGACGGGCGGCTCGGTCGCCGCCGGGGCGACGGCCTTCTTCCGCCGGGTCCGGGTCACCTTCACCGGCGGCACCAGTTCCGCGCTGCCCTCCTCGACCCCGTCGACGACCACCGGCCCCTCGGCGGCCTTGGCCGGGGTGGCCTTGCGACGGCGGCGGGTGGTCTTCGGCGCGGAGTCCAGCTCACCGGCGACCGGGACGATCACCTCGGCCTGCTGTGACTCGTCGGTGGCCGACGGGGCGCTGCCGGACGCCTCGGCGGGCGCTCCCCCGGTCAGTTCCGGCTGGCTCAGCGGCGCGACCCGTCGCCGGGTGGCCCGCCGCCGGGTCGGTGCCGCCGTGCCGTCCGTGGACGCCGCAGCGCCCTCCGGTGGCGTGGCGGCGGCTCCCGCGCCGGCGCCGATGGTGCTGTCGGCGGTGTCCCCGGCCGGCTGGGAACCGGTCCGTTCGCCGCCCTCGGGCTCGTTCTCGAGCATGGACGTTCTCCAGTTCTGGCGGCCCCGGGCGCGGGTGAGCGCTGCCACGCAGGATCGCCGCAAAAGTGTTTCCGCCGGGCGCGCGACGTGCGCGACCGCCGAAGTCTGCCTGCCAGAACGCCGACCGACGGTCAGCGTTCTCCGATGGCTGCCCCGCCGCGATCCGCGTCCAACGGATCCACGATCGCGCCCTGCGCGGTCAACACGCCCTGCGCCAGCCGGATCACCCTCGGGGAGACCGGCGGCTCCAGGGCGGCCACCACGCGGAGGCCGGAAAGGACGTCATCGGGTCGTACGGACGGGGTGACCTGCCGTACGACCAGTTCGAGTATCGCACATGACGGCTCCGCTGCCCCGGAAGGCGTCTGCACCGGGGGCAACACATCGATGCGGGTCACCGCGTTCCGCGCGTCGAACGTCCGCCGGCCCTGCTTGGTCATCCGCTCGACCTGCACCTCCTCGGCGGCCACGAAGGCGGCGACCGCCCGTTGCGCCACCGCCTGGTCGACCCCGGGCAGCTCGATGCGCCAGTACGACGCCTCGATCCGCTCCGCCAGGCTGCCCCCGGTCGCGACCACCACGTCCAGCACGTCGAGGCCGGGCGAGAGCGCCGCGTCGAGGGCCACCCGTAGCTGCTCCGGGTCCACCGCCGCCTGGAGGCCGACCTCCAGGTACTCCGCCTCGCTGGCCACGCCGGTGGGGGCGGCGCTGGCGTAGGAGATCTTCGGGTGCGGGGTGAAGCCCTGGGAGAAGGCCACCGGCACGGCGGCCCGGCGCAGGGCGCGCTCGAAGGCGCGGGCGAAGTCCCGGTGGGAGGTGAACCGCAACGGCCCGCGCTTGGCGTACCGGATGCGGACACGCTGGACGACGGGCGCCTGCCCGCCCTCCGGCTGTGGTTTCCTGCTGATCGTCGTACTCCTCGGTCTGGTCACCGGTCCCCGTGGCGCGGGCTGCCGGTGACGATAGCCGCACACCCGCCGCAACGGGACGGGCGGCCCGCCGTGGCGCGCCGACCCGTCCCGTCGCCTGTCACTGCTGGGCGCCGGTGGGCACC
Organism: Micromonospora sp.; assembly: GCF_048594385.1. Taxonomy (NCBI): domain Bacteria; kingdom Bacillati; phylum Actinomycetota; class Actinomycetes; order Micromonosporales; family Micromonosporaceae; genus Micromonospora; species Micromonospora sp. Next base: position 29,827 of record NZ_JBMDWU010000144.1, read on the forward strand.
TTCAACGCGGTCACCGGGGTGAGCGGTAGGAGCTTGCGGCCGGTGGGCCCGATCTGGATCTCGGTGTCCATCGACGGGCAGACGCCGCAGTCGAAGCACGGGGTCCACCGGCAGTCGTCCTGTTCGTACTCGCCCAGCGAGTCCTGCCAGTCCTGCCAGAGCCAGTCCTTGTCCAGGCCCGAGTCGAGGTGGTCCCAGGGGAGCACCTCCAGTTCGTCGCGCTCGCGGGTGGTGTACCAGTCCAGGTCGACACCGAAGCCCGGCAGCACCGCCGCGGCGGCGTCCACCCAGCGCTGGTACGAGAAGTGCTCGCTCCAGCCGTCGAACCGGCCACCGTTGCGCCACACCTCGTGGATCACCGCGCCGACCCGGCGGTCACCCCGGCTGAGCAGGCCCTCGATCAGCGACGGCTCACCGTCGTGGTAGCGGAAACCGATGGCCCGGCCGAGCGACCGGTCCGCGTTGATGGCCTGCTTGAGCAGCTTGAGCCGACCGTCGATGACCTCGGGCCGCTCCATCGACGCCCACTGGAACGGGGTGTGCGGCTTGGGCACGAACCCGCCGATCGAGACGGTGCAGCGGATGTCCTTGGAGCCGGTGGCCGCCCGCCCGGCCCGGATCACCTCGTGCGCCATGTCGGCGATCTCCAGGACGTCGGCGTCGGTCTCGGTGGGCAGGCCGCACATGAAGTACAGCTTCACCTGCCGCCAGCCGTTGGTGTACGCGGTGACCACCGTACGGATCAGGTCGTCCTTCGACACCATCTTGTTGATGACCTTGCGGATCCGCTCCGACCCGCCCTCCGGGGCGAAGGTCAGCCCGGTACGCCGGCCGTTGCGGGACAGCTCCTGCGCCAGGTCGATGTTGAACGCGTCCACCCGGGTCGACGGCAGCGACAGCGACACGTTGGTGCCGGCGTACTGCTCGGCCAGGCCGGAGCACATGTCGCCGATCTCGGAGTGGTCGGCCGACGACAGCGACAGCAGCCCCACCTCGTGGAAGCCGGAGAACTCCAGCCCCTGCTGCACCATCTGCCCCACGGTGGTGATCGACCGCTCCCGCACCGGACGGGTGATCATGCCGGCCTGGCAGAACCGGCAGCCCCGGGTGCAGCCCCGGAAGATCTCCACCGCGTACCGCTCGTGCACCGTCTCGGCCAGCGGCACCAGCGGCTTCTTCGGGTACGGCCAGGCGTCCAGGTCCATCGTCGTGCGCTTGTGCACCCGGAACGGCACGTCCGGGCGGTTCGGCACCACCCGCTGGATCCGGCCGTCGGGCAGGTAGTCCACGTCGTAGAAGCGCGGCACGTAGACGCTCTCGGTGCGGGCCAGCCGCAGCAGCAGCTCGTCCCGGCCGCCCGGGGAGCCCTCCGCCTTCCACTCCCGGACGATCGTGGTGATCTCCAGGACCGCCTCCTCGCCGTCGCCGAGCACGGCGGCGTCGAGGAAGTCGGCGATCGGCTCCGGGTTGAACGCGGCGTGCCCGCCGGCCACGATCACCGGGTCGGCGTCGGTGCGGTCGGCCGCCAGCATCGGAATGCCGGCCAGGTCGATCGCGGTGAGCAGGTTGGTGTAGCCCAGCTCGGTGGAGAACGAGACCCCGAACACGTCGAACCGGCGCACCGAGCGGTGCGCGTCGACGGTGAACTGCGGCACGTCGTGCTCGCGCATCAGCCGTTCCAGGTCCGGCCAGACCGCGTACGTCCGCTCGGCCAGCACGTCGGGCAGCTCGTTGAGCACCTCGTAGAGGATCTGCACGCCCTGGTTGGGTAGCCCCACCTCGTACGCGTCGGGGTACATCAGCGCCCACCGTACGGTCGCGGCGTCCCAGTCCTTGACCACCGCGCCCAGCTCGCCACCGACGTACTGGATGGGCTTGGTCACCTGGGGCAGCAGCGCCTCCAGCCGGGGCCACACCGACAACGTGGCGTCGTGGTGCGGCGACGCGACCGCCGCGTCGTCGGTCGGGGCCGCGGCGGGGCGCGGGGTCGTGGACGGAGCACTCATGGAGCCCAAGGGTACGCGTCCACCGGCGGACGGCTCGCCGCACCGCCGACCTGCCCGCTCCCGTCAGCCGTCCCACCGTCACCGGTCGGCCGGCCGACGGGGACCGCACCGGCGGGCCCCGGGCCGGCTGTGCGAGGCTTCCCGGTCGGCGGGGGCCGAGGGCGGCCGATTGGTCGAGGTGGCGGCCCGGTACTAACCTCGCAACCGGTGCGAGAGGAGATTGCCGCGATGCCGGAGCCGCAGCCGGGAGCAGACCGGCCGGCCGACGGGGACGACCCCGTCCCGGGTCGGCAGCAGGATCCGGTGGTCGCCACCGGTCCGGCCGACCTCCCCGTACCGCCGCCCAGCAACCCCACCGACCCGGCCGGGGCGGCCGCCGCACCCGCTCCGGGTCCGCCGGCCGCCCCTGCCGGTCCGGCCGGGGCCGCCACCGCCCCCGCAGAGCCGGTCGCCGTCCCCACCGCACCGGGGCCCGCCCTGTCGCCGCCGGCCGGCAACTCCCCCGGGCCCGACACGGAGTCGGAACCACCGCCGGCCCCCGACACCTCACCGCGGCCCGCCGACCCGACCGCGCAGGACGACCCGGCCGACCAGCACGACAAGGTTCCGCAGGGCGACCCGACCGCGCAGGGCGACCCGGTCACGGAGGGCGACCCCACCGCGCAGGGCGGCACGGTCACGGAGGACGACCCCACCGCGCAGGGTGACACGGCGACGCAGGGCGGCCCGCCGGAGCCGACCAGCCCAGCGGGTCAGGTCAGCCCGGTCGCGTCCGCCGATCCGGTGGAGTCGGCGGGGCCGGCGCGGGGGGTCGCGCCTGGCCCGGTCACCCCGGCCCGGGGGTCGGCCGCCGTTCCGGGCCGGATCACCCCGCCCGGCGCACCGCACCGGCCCGACGCCACCCGGGTTGAGCAGCCCGACGCCGGGTGGCCGGAGCAGCGTCCCGACCCCACGCGGATCGAGCGGCATCCCGACGACACGCCGGTGGCGCAGCGTCCCGACGCCACCCGCGTGGAGCAGCGGCCGGACGCCACCCGGGTCGAGCACCCGGGCGGGCAGCGTCCCGACCAGACGCTGGAGGAGCCCGCGGTACCCCGGTGGAGCGGGTCCGCCGCCGTGCCCCCACCGCCGCCGCGTCGCCCCGCGTGGGGTGAGTCGGTCCAGTTCGTGCCGCTTCCGCCACCTCCACCGCCCCCGCCGGAGCTGCCCGAACACCGCACGCCGGTCGACCCGTGGGCGGGTGTCGACACCGGTGGCTGGGACGTACACCATCCGGAGCCGGTGCCGCTGCCGTACGCGCCACCGCCGACCCACCCCTACCCGGCGGCCGTCGACCAGCCGCCACCCGCCGCCGCGGCGGTCCCGCCCCACCAGCACACCCCCACCCCGCCGCACCAGCACACGCCGACCCCGCCACGCCAGCACAGCCCGGCGGCGCCGTACCAGTCGGCGGCACCCGCCCGACCGGGCACGCCCTCGCCCACCCCGCCGGACCCCGTCCCCCCCGGGCCCCCCCCGCGGCCGGCGCCCCTGCCGCCGGCGCGCCCGGTGTCGCCGCCCCCGGCCCGCCCGGCGTCACCGCCACCGCAGCCGCCGCCCACGCCGCCCCGCCCGCCGAAGCAGCGGCGGGTCCGCCCGCAGCCGCCCGCCCCGCCGCCGCAGCCACCGCCCAACCGGCCACCCAAGGGGTACGTCCGCCGCAAGCGGCGACGCTGGCCCTGGGTGCTGCTGCTCAGCCTGGTCTGCTGCTGCGGCTGCCCCGCCTGGTTCGGCAAGCCGGCCTGGCAGCAGTACCCGGCCGACGCCGCCCTGCCCGCTCAGGTGGCCGACCTGACCCTGCGGTCGGACTCCGGCAGCGAGGTCGACAAGCTCAAGACCGAGGTGCGCAAGGCGAACCTGCTCGCCGAGGACGTCTACGCCGGGGTCTACAGCACCTCCGACGGCAAACGGGTGATCGTCTTCGGTGACACCGGCTTCCGGCTCCGGCCGGAGTCCGACGCGGACGACGCGATGGTGCGGCTGACCGACACCTTCAAGCTGGATACCCCCCAACCTGTCGACAGCGGCGTGCGGGGCCGGTACGAACGCTGCGCCACCGGCTCGTCCGACGGCACCGACGTGGTGGTCTGCACCTCGGTGGACCACGGCAGCAGCGCCACGGGTGTGTTCACCCGGCTCTCGGTGGACGACAGCGCCCGACTGCTCGCCACCATGCGCGCCCAGATCGTCATCCCGAAGCAGGGCTGAGCCCGGCCACCGTACGGAGGCCGGGCTGGTCCTGCGGTCAGCCCCGCAGGTGGGTCAGGCGGCGGTGCCGGTCACACCGGCCCGCGCCGGTCGGGTGCGGGCGCGGCGGTCAGGCCGGGGCGCTGCCGGCGGTGGGCGTACCGCCCGAGGTGGGTTCGGCGCGGCGGGGGGCGTACCGGGGGACGTACTCCTGGCCGGTGAGCTTCTGGATCTCGGCCATCAGCTCGTCGGTCATCTCCCGCAGCGAGGTGCGGTCGTCGGAGCGGCCGGTGAAGTCCAGCGGCTTGCCGAACCGGATGACGATCTTCGCCTTGCCGGGGCGGGGAATCCGGGTGCCGATCGGCTGGACCTTGTCGGTGCCGGTCACCCCGACCGGGATCACCGGCACCCCGGCCGCCACCGCCAGCCGGGCGGTGCCGGTCCGTCCCCGGTAGAGCCGGCCGTCGGGCGACCGGGTCCCCTCGGGATAGACGGCGACCAGGTCACCGCCGCGCAGCGCGGGGATGGCCGCGTCAAACGCGGACAGCGCGGCCCGGCCACCGGCCCGCTCGACCGGGATGGCCCCCAGGCCGGTGAGCACGAACTTGGACAGCGCGCCCTTCGGGCCGGTGCCGGTGAAGTACTCCGACTTGGCCCAGAAGGCGAGGTGCCGGGGAACGACGGTGCCGAGCAGCAACTCGTCGGCGACGGAGAGGTGGTTGCCCGCGAAGATCGCGCCGCCGCTCGCCGGAATGTGCTCCAGCCCCTCCACGACCGGGCGGAACGCGAGCCGCATCGCGGGTCCCACGGTGAGCTTGCCGATGGTGTAGAGCAGCGGCACGGGTCCTCCGGCGGTCGTACGGTGAAACAGGCGGTGTCACGGTAGCGGACGGACGCCCGTAGGACCCACCGACGTCCTCACACCGGGCGGACGGTCACCGTCACCCGCTCGCCGTCGCCGACCTCACCGGCGAAGCCGTCGACGCCGTCGGCGAAGTCCACCGTGTCGGCGAGCACCTCCCGGGCCACGAACCCGGTGTACGCCGATACCGCCGCCCGCACCTGCTCGGAGGCCGACACCGACACCACGATCCGGTCGGAGATGTCCAGGTCGGCGTCCCGGCGGGCCTGCTGCACGACCCGGACCACGTCCCGGGCCAGCCCCTCGGCGGCCAACTCCGGGGTGACCTCGGTGTCGAGCACCACCACACCCTCACCACCGGGCAGCGGCGCGGAGTGCTCGGCGTCGGCGGCGACCAGGCGCAGCTCGTACTCGCCCTCGGCGAGGGTGACCCCGGCGGCGACGGGGGCACCGTCGCGCAGCTCCCACTCCCCCGCCTTGACCGCCCTGATCACCTGCTGCACCTGCTTGCCGACGCGGGGGCCGAGCGCCCGGGGCACCACCGTCAGCACCTGCTGGCAGTAGCTGGCGACCTCCGCCGAGAACGCCACCTCCTTGACGTTGACCTCGTCGGCGACCAGGTCGGCGAACGGCCGGAGCTGGTCGGCGACCGGCGAGGCCACGGTCAGCTTCGGCAGCGGCAGCCGGACCCGCAGCCCCTTGGCCTTGCGCAGCGACAGCGCCGCCGAGCAGACGTCCCGGGTGGCGTCCATCGCCGCGACCAGGTCGTGGTCGGCGGGCAGGTCCTGCGCCGACGGCCAGTCGGTCAGGTGCACCGACCGCTCGCCGGTGAGCCCGCGCCAGATCTCCTCGGCGGTCAGCGGGGCCAGCGGCGCCACCACCCGGCAGAGCGTCTCCAGCACCGTCCACAGCGTGTCGAACGCGTCGGCGTCACCCGACCAGAACCGGTCCCGGGAGCGACGCACGTACCAGTTGGTCAGCGCGTCCAGGTAGGACCGGACGGTGCCGCACGCCCCGGAGATGTCGTACGCGTCCATCTGCGCGCCGACGGTCTCCACCAGTTCCCGGGTCTTGGCCAGCACGTACCTGTCGAGCAGGTGCGTCGAGTCGGTCCGGCGCCGGGCGGTGTGCCCGGCGGCGTTGGCGTAGAGCGAGAAGAAGTACCAGACGTTCCACAGCGGCAGCAGCACCTGCCGGACGGCGTCGCGGATCGCCGGTTCGGTGACCGCCATGTCGCCGCCGCGCAGCACCGGCGAGGACATCAGCATCCAGCGCATCGCGTCCGAGCCGTACGCGTCGAAGACGTGGTAGACGTCCGGGTAGTTGCGCAGGCTCTTGGACATCTTGCGCCCGTCGGAGCCGAGCAGGATGCCGTGGCTGAGGCAGTTGCGGAACGCCGGCCTGTCGAACAGCGCGGTGGCCAGCACGTGCATGGTGTAGAACCAGCCCCGGGTCTGCCCGATGTACTCGACGATGAAGTCGCCCGGGTAGTGGTGCTCGAACCAGTCCGCGTTCTCGAACGGGTAGTGCACCTGGGCGAACGGCATCGAACCGGACTCGAACCAGCAGTCCAGCACCTCCGGCACCCGGCGCATCATCGACCGGCCGGTCGGGTCGTCCGGGTTGGGGCGGACCAGGTCGTCGACGGCCGGCCGGTGCAGGTCGGTCAGGCGTACGCCGAAGTCCCGTTCGATCTCGGCCAGCGAACCGTAGACGTCCACCCGGGGATAGGTGGGGTCGTCGGACTTCCAGGCCGGGATCGGCGAGCCCCAGAACCGGTTGCGGCTGATCGACCAGTCCCGGGCGTTGGCCAGCCACTTGCCGAACGAGCCGTCCTTGATGTGCCCGGGTGTCCAGTTGATCTGCTGGTTCAGCTCGACCATCCGGTCCCGGAACTGCGTCACCGCGACGAACCACGACGACACCGCCTTGTAGACCAGCGGGGTGTCGCAGCGCCAGCAGTGCGGGTAGGAGTGGGTGTAGGTGTCCTGCCGCAGCACCACCCCCCGCTCCTTCAGCTCCCGGATCACCGGTTTGTTGACGTCGAAGACCTGCTCACCGGAGTACGGCGGGACCAACGCGGTGAACCGGGTGTGGTCGTCCACGGTGACGATCGTGGGGATGCCGGCGGCGTTGCAGACGTTCTGGTCGTCCTCACCGAAGGCCGGGGCGAGGTGCACGATCCCGGTGCCGTCCTCGGTGGTGACGAAGTCCGCGCCGAGCACCTGGTAGGCGTTCTCGCCGGCCTGCTCGACGAGGAAGTCGTAGAGCGGGGTGTACCGCCGTCCGACCAGGTCCCGGCCGTACACGGTGCCGACCTGCTGGTAGCCCTCCAGCTCCTTGGCGTACGCGCCGAGCCGGGCCGCGCCGACGACGAACCGTTCCCCGTCGCGGTCGAGCACCGCGTACTCGATGTCGGGGCCGACGGCGAGCGCGAGGTTGGACGGCAGGGTCCACGGCGTGGTGGTCCAGACGCCCAGCCTGACCGGCCCACGCAGCAGCTCCGGGGCGGACTCGTCGGCGGTCAGCCCGAACCACACGGTCAGCGTCGGGTCGTGCCGGTCGCGGTAGACGTCGTCCATCCGGGTCTCGGTGTTCGACAGCGGCGTCTCGCACCGCCAGCAGTACGCCAGCACCCGGAAGCCCTCGTAGACCAGGCCCTTGTCGTGCAGGGTCTTGAAGGCCCACATGACGCTTTCCATGTAGTCCAGGTCGAGGGTCTTGTAGTCGTTGGTGAAGTCGACCCAGCGGGCCTGCCGGGTGACGTACCGCTCCCAGTCCTGGGTGAACTCCAGCACCGAGGAGCGGCACGCGTCGTTGAACCGGGCCACCCCGAGGTCGAGGATCTCCGCCTTGCTGGTGATGCCGAGCTGCTTCTCGGCCACCACCTCGGCGGGCAGGCCGTGGCAGTCCCAGCCGAAGCGCCGCTCGACGTGCCGGCCGCGCATGGTCTGGTAGCGCGGCACCACGTCCTTGACGTACCCGGTGAACAGGTGTCCGTAGTGCGGCAGGCCGTTGGCGAACGGCGGGCCGTCGTAGAAGACGTACTCGTTCTTGCCGTCGTCGCCGGCCGGCCGGGCCGTCACCGACGCCTCGAAGGTCTGGTCGGTGCGCCAGTGCTCCAGGACGCGGCGCTCGACGTCGGGCAGGTCCGGGCTCGCCGGGACGCCGGCGGCGGTCGGGTCGTGCAGCGGATAGCCCATCGGGGGTCGCTCTCCTCTGGCAGCTCACTCAGTCGTGGTCTGCGAGGACGAGCCCTGTCCGGTACGCCGTCGTCGACGCCCCGGGCCGGGCCCGCGGTACCACCCCGCTTGACGGTCAGGATCGACCGCCCGCTCGTTGGCCGGCTGTGACGGGCCGCCCCGTCCGGTTCTAGTCGGGCCCGCCGGGCCCTTTCTTCCGGAGGCTCACCGGTGATGGCCGGGTCGTCGCCTGTACCGGCAAGGATACTCGACCTGTCCGGGTCGCCGCCGCCGAGTAACGGGGGTGCGGGCGGCCGGGCCGGCCCATAGATTCGCGGCCATGGGTGAGCACGCGATCGAGGCGGCCGGGCTGCACCGCAGCTACCGCAGCCGGACCGGATGGTTACGACCACAGCGCCGGGAGGTGCACGCCGTCGCCGGGGTGGACCTCGCGGTCGGCCACGGTGAGCTGTTCGGCCTGCTCGGCCCGAACGGCGCCGGCAAGACCACCACCATCAAGCTGCTCAACACCCTGCTCGTCCCGACGGCGGGCACGGCGAGGATCTGCGGCTTCGACGTGGTCCGGCACACCCGGGAGGTGCGCCGTCGCATCGGGTACGTCTTCGGCGGCGACCGGGGGCTCTACGACCGGCTCTCCGCCCGGGACAACCTGCGCTACTTCGCCGAGCTGTACGGCGTGCCGGGCCGGGAGCAGAAGCGCCGGATCGCCGAACTGTTCGAGCTGGTCCGGTTGACCGGCCGGGAGGACGACCGGGTCGAGGGCTACTCCCGGGGGATGCGCCAGCGGCTGCACATCGCCCGGGGGCTGCTGCACCGGCCCCGGGTGCTGTTCCTCGACGAGCCGTCGATCGGGGTCGACCCGGTGGCCGCCCGGGAGCTGCGACAGACCGTCGCCGACCTGGCCGCCACCGGCACCACCGTGCTGCTGACCACGCACTACATGGCCGAGGCCGACGAGTTGTGCGGCCGGATGGCGGTGATCGCGGGCGGCCGGATCCAGGCCCTCGGCACCCCCGCCGAGCTGCGCCACCACGCCGACGGCCGGCGGGTGCTGGAGGTGGAGGCGTACGGGGTGACCGACGGGCAGTTGGCCGCGATCCGGGCCCGGCCGGGCGTCCGCGAGGTGAGCCTGGCGGTGCACGGGGCGGCGCAGGTCCTCGGGGTGCAGTCCGACGCGGGGGTGGACGTGCAGGCCGACGTGCTGCGGGAGCTGGACGGGGTACGGCTGGGCCGGGTGACCGCCCGACAGCCCACCCTGGAGGACGCGTACGTGGCGATCGTCAACCGGGCGGCGGCGCCGACGCCGGTGGCCGGGCCGGTGCCGGCGTGAACACCGTGCGGATGATCGCGGTCGGTGCGCTGCTGCACGTCAAGCAGCTCAGCCGTTCTCCGTTCGAGATCGCCATCGCGTTGATCGTCCCGGTGGTGCAGGCGACCCTGGCGGTCTACCTGTTCCGGGCCGGCGGTGAGCCGGACCGGCTACTGGAGGCGGCGGTCGGCGCGGGCCTGATGGGGGTCTGGTCGACGGTGCTGTTCGGCTCCGGCGGGGCGATCCAGAACCAGCGCTGGCAGGGCACCCTGGAGATGATCATGTTGGCGCCCCGGTCGCCGGCGTTGGTGCTGCTGCCGGTCACCCTGGCAACCGGCATCACCGGCACGTACGCGATGCTCGCCACGCTGGCCTGGGGCCGGCTGCTGTACGGCATCCCGCTCGACTTCGCCCACCCGGTGGCCTTCCCGGTGGCCGTCGCCGGCTGCATCGCCGGGCTGGGCATGTTCGGGCTGCTGCTGGCGTCCTGCTTCGTGCTGCTGCGGCACGCCAACGCGCTGGCGAACATGCTGGAGTACCCGATCTGGTTGGTCTCCGGGATGCTCGTGCCGGTCACCGCGCTGCCCGGCTGGACCGGGCCGGTCGCCGCGGTGCTGCCGACCACCTGGGGTGCCCGCGCGGTGCACGAGGCCGCGTCCGGCGGGCCGGTCTGGCCGGCGCTGGCCGTCTGCCTGGCGATCAGCCTGACCTGCCTGGCCGCCGGCTGGGCCCTGATGACGTACGTCGAGCGCCGGGCCCGGGTCACCGCGACCCTGGCCCTGGCCTGAGGAGGCACCGGTGGGCGCGCTGCTGCGGCTGGTCGGGGTGGGCGGGGTCATCGCCTACCGGGCCCTGTTCAACTGGACCACCCCGTCGATCTTCGTGGGCACCCTGCTGGTGGGCCCGCTGTTCCAACTCTTCTTCTTCGCCTACCTGGGGCGGGAGTTCGGGGTCGCCGACGACCGGTTCTACGTCGTCGGCAACGCGGTGCTCACCGCCGCGCTGGCCTGCGTCTACGGCGGCACCATGGCGGTGGCCAACGAGCGGCGTTTCGGCACCCTGGGGCACGTGCTGCTCTCCCCGCGCAGCCGCACCGCCATCTTCCTCGGCCGGGTGCTGCCGTACGCCGGCAACGGCCTGCTGATCGCGGCGAGCACGCTCACCGTGGCCGCGCTCCTGCTCGGCCTGCGGGTCCCGGCCACCGCCCTGCCCGGCCTGCTGCTGGCACTGGCCACCGCCGCGCTGGCCTGCGGTTTCTTCGGGCTGACCCTGGGCGCGCTGGGGTTGCGCTTCCGGGACGTCTTCCTGATCTCGAACGTGGCGGTGGCGCTGCTGCTGTTGTTCACCGGCGTCAACGTGCCGGCCGACAGCCTGCCGGCGGGCATCCGTGCGGTCGGCGCGGTGCTGCCGATCACCCACGCCGCCGACGCGGCCCGGCGGCTGGCCGGCGGCGCCCCGCTCGGCGACGTCCTGCCGGCGATCGGCCTCGAACTGGCCGTCGGGGTCGGCTACGCCGTGCTGGCCGCCGGTCTGTTGACGATCTTCGAGGCGGAGTCCCGTCGCCGCGCCTCGCTGGACACCCTCTGAGGCGGTGCGGGCGACGCTAGTCGGTGACCTCCAGGTAGCGGTCGACCATCGCGTCGACCTGCGCCGGCACCTGGAGCTGCACGAAGTGCCCGGAACCCACGGTCTGCCCGATGAACGCCTGCGGGGCGAGTTCGGCCAGCCGGGCGTAGTCGGCGAACGGGGCGTTGCTGCCCACGAAGAGCAGCGGGCGGTCCCAGCGGCGCAGGGCGGCCACGTCCTGCTCGGCCGCGATCCAGTCGGCCAGCCCGGCGATCGGCGCGTACGCCACCTCGGTCGACGGGCGGGCGGTGGCCGCCACCACCCGCTCCACCAGGCGCGGGTCGGAGTACGGCGGGAAGTACGACCTGACGATCGACTCCCGGACCGCGCCCGAGGTGTCCTCCCGCAGCGACGCCGCCACCTGGGCGATCGCGGCGGCGGAACCGGGTGCCCCGGCCACCGCGGAGTCGAGCAGTCCCAGCCCGGCGAACCGGTCCCGGTCCCCGGCGGCGGCCTGCAGTGACCAGACCCCGCCCAGGCTGTGCCCGATCACGAAGACCCGGCGCAGGTCGAGCGCGGCGACGAAGGCCCGCAGGTGACCGGCCATCGCGGTGACCCCGTAGCCGTCGGCCGGGGGCGGGCTGGCCCCGTGGCCCGGCATGTCGACGGCGATCACCCGGTCCTGGCGGGTGGCCAGGTGCCGGGCCAGGGGTGCCATGAAGTCGTGGTCGCAGCACCAGCCGTGCACCAGCAGGAAGGTGCCGCGCCTGCCGTGCCCGTACGTCCAGTACCGCATCCCGGCGGCAGTCTGCCCGTCCATCGTCGAACCCTCCCCGGCGTTTTCGCAGGTAGTGGCGTTCTTCCACTTAAGCGCGCCCCGCCGGTCCGGGCACGGCGTATTGTTCCTTTTGGCACACCTGGACCTTTTTCGGGTGGCGCAGCGGTGGAACGGGAGCGGGCCGTGGACGGGCGGATCGACGAGTTCTTCGCCGCCCTGGTCGCCGACGGCCGGGGCCGGTTGCCCGTCGCCCCCAGCGGACTACTCCGGTTCGACGTCGTCGCCGAGGGCGGCGAGACCGCCACCTGGTTCGTCCGGCTCGACGGCGCACAGATCCGGGTCGCACGCACCGGCAAACACCCCGACTGCACGGTCGAGGTCCGACCCGAGGCGTTCGTCCGGCTGCTGGCCGGCCGGGACAACATGGTGTCGATGCTGCTGCGCGGCGACGCCTCGGTCGCCGGCGACCTGGCGCTGCTGTTCACCTTCCGGCGGCTGCTCCCGGTCGCCGCCGACAGCGTCGGCACCGAACCCGCCGCCGAACTGGTCCCGCACACCGCCTCCGGTGTCATCGGGCTGCACGAGGTCACCAGCGTCTTCGCCGGCAACATGTTCATGATCAGCGAGAAGAACGGGGACGTGCGGGCCACCCCGACCTCCCCGCTCGGGCTCTTCTCCTTCGACACCCGGTTCCTGTCCACCTGGGCGCTGACCATCAACACCGAGTCCCTCTCGGTGCTCTCCGTCGACGACGTCGCCACCTACGAGGCGAAGTTCGGACTGGTCCCCGGCGAACCCACCCACTACGTCAACGCCACCACCTCCGTGCTGCGGCACCGCTGGGTCGGTCCGGAGTACGAGGAGGAGATCACCCTGTTCAACTACGCGCCGGAACCGGTGCGCTACGTCGTCCGGCTCGACGCGGGCGCGGACTTCGCCGAGGTGCTGGAGGTCCGCGACGGCTTCCGCCGGGCCCGGCCGGTGACCGTCACCATCGCCGACGACGCGCTACGGCTGCACTACAAGCGGGCCGGCCTGCACCGGGAAACCGTGATCACTTCCAGCACGCCGGCCGCGCTCGACGAGCACGGCCTGACCTGGACGTTCACCGTCGACCCCCACGGCACCTGGTCCACCCGGCTGCGGGTGCTCGCCCTCCTGCGCGACCTGCACCGCCGTGACCTGCGGGAACGGCTGACCAGTTCGGTGGGGCGCAGCCAGCACCAGCGGGGCCGGGACATCAGCGCCCGCACCGCCGGGGTACCCCGGCTGCGCGCCGACCACAAACCCCTGCAGCAGGCGTACGAGTACGGCGTGCGGGACCTGGCCGCGCTGCACTACCCCGGGCTGAACTTCCAGACCGCGCTGCCCGCCACCGGGCTGCCCTGGTCGATGGCGCTGCTCGGCCGGGAGAGCCTGGTCAGCAGCTTCCAGGCGCTGCCGTTCATGCCCGAACGGGCGGTCAACACGCTGCGCATCCTGGCGCTGAGCCAGGGCGTCCGGCAGGACCCGTTCCGCGGCGAACAACCCGGCAAGATCGTCCAGGAGAGCCGGTACGGCGACTCCGGCGCGTTCAACGACACCCCGGAGTCGGCCAGCTTCAGCGCCGCCGACACCACGGCCGCCTTCGTCATCCTGCTCGACGAGTACGAACGCTGGACCGGCGACGCGGAACTGGTACGCCGGTTCGAGTTCGAGATCCGGGCCGCCATCGGCTGGCTCGACCACGACGCGGACCGGGCCGACAGCGGCTACGTCTGGTCCACCCGACGCCCGACCCGCACCGGACCGCAGAACGAGAGCTGGCGCAACTCCGCCGACGCGATCTGCTTCGCCGACGGCCGACCGGCCACCTACCCCCTGGCGATCTGCGAGATCCAGGGGTACGCCTTCGAGGCCCGCCGCCGGGCCGCCCGGATGGCCCGCCGGTTCTGGGACGATCCCGCCTGGGCCGACCAGCTCGACCGCGACGCCGCCCGGCTGCGGGACCGGTTCGACCGGGACTTCTGGCTGCCCGACCAGGGCCACTACGCGGTGGCGGTGCAGCTCGACGGCGTCCCGCTGGACTCCCTCACGTCCAACATGGGGCAGCTGCTGTGCACCGGCATCGTCGCCCCGCACCGCGCCGAGCAGTTGGTGGCGCACCTGATGTCCCCGGCGCTGTACTCCGGCTGGGGCATCCGCACCCTGGCCAGCACGGCAGCCGACTACAACCCGCTGGGCCACCACACCGGCGCGGTCTGGCCCTGGGAGAACTCGCTGATCGCCTGGGGGCTGCGCCGGGCCGGGTTCCGGGCGCAGGCCGCCCGGGTCGCCACCGGGCTGCTCGACGCCGCCCGGCACTTCCAGGGCCGGCTGCCGGCGTACCTCACCGGCTACGACCGGGCCACCACCCACGTCCCCGTCCCGCACGGCTTCACCGACAGCCCGTACGCGCCGTCGGCCGGAGCGCCCCTGATGCTGCTGCGCGTGCTGCTCGGGCTGGAACCGTACGAGGACCATCTCGCCGTCGACGCCGCGGTCCCCGAGGAACTGGGCCAGATCGAGCTGCTCGACATCAGGGGCCGCTGGGGGTACGCCGACGCGCTCGGCCGGGGTCGCCCGTTCCGCGACCGCCCGGCCACCTGACGCGGCTCCGCGCCCCTGGGCCGCCGGCAGGGTGTCCCGGGGTCAGCCCAGGGCGGGGAACCAGAGCGCGATCTCGCGCTTGGCGCTGTCGGTGGAGTCCGAGGCGTGCACCAGGTTCTCCCGGTTGGACAGCGACAGGTCACCCCGGATCGTGCCGGCGGCGGCCTTACGCCCGTCGGTGCTGCCGATCATCGCCCGGACCACCTCGATCACCTGGTCGCCGGAGAGCACCAGCGACACCAGGGGCCCGCTGGTCATGAACGTCTTCAGCGGCGGGTAGAACGGCTTGTCCACGTGCTCGGCGTAGTGCTGGTCGGCGAACCCGCCGTCGAGCGTCCGGATCTCCAGCGCGTCGATCCGCAGGCCCTTGCGCTCGAAACGGGAGATGATCTCGCCGACCAGGCCACGACGCACCGCGTCGGGCTTGATCAGTACGAGGGTGCGCTCATCCGGGCTGCTGCTGGACACGCTGGGTTCCTCCTGTGCGCACAAGGCGGTTCGGCTGGGTACGGTCAGCCTAGCGACCCGGTACCGGCACCGGCGCGGCGGCTGCTCTTTCCCTCGGTCGCCGCGCGGCCTAGCCTGGCTCTGACCCCTGGGAGGTCCACTGTGGCGAATGGCGGGAACCGCACCATCGCGCCGGTACGCAAGCTGATCGCCGCGGTGCTCGGCACCGTGGCGGCCTTCGTCGTCCTGTTCGGGCTGGGCATGACCAGCTGGGCCATCGTCGCGCTCGGCGTGGCCCTGGTCGTGCTCGCCGTCGCCCTGGGCACCGTACGCGGCGGCGGACGCACCTGGGTGGTCGGCGTCGGGCACGTGCACAGCGCTTCCGAACCCCCCACCCAGTACTCCTTCGGCCGGTGCGAGCTCCAGTTGGTGATCGACGCGCCGGGCCTGCCGCCCCGGTCCAAGAAGATCATCGAGCCTCGGGTGCCGGTGGCGAAGTGGCCGTCGCTGGGGCAGACCCTGCCGATCCGGGTGGCCCTGGACGACCAGCGGCACGTCCGCGTCCTGTGGGACGAGGTGCCGACCCACACCGAGGCCGCCGCGGGCGTGACCGACCTGCCCCCGGAGTACGCCGACGCCGAGCCGCTCGACGACCTGCTGATCCAGCAGGAGGCCCCGCCGTGGGCGGGCCGCACGGCCGACGACGACTTCCACGACGAGTTCCGGGACGACCTGCGCGACCCGCCGCCCGCCGACCCGGTCCGGGCCGATCCGCTGCGTCCGGAGCCGCCGCACCCGGACCCGGTCCGGTCCGAGCCGCTGCGCGACGACGTGGAGGTGCTGACCGACGAGCGGGAGCGGGTGGTGGTGCACCAGCGGCCGGGCGGCCCGGTGGTGCTGGAGGGCACCCTGGTCGAGCAGCCGGCGACCGGCCAACTCCCCCGCCGAGCCACCGCCCCCACCGCCGCCGCTTCGACCGCCGCCGCGTCCACT
This sequence comes from Micromonospora sp., assembly GCF_048594385.1. Taxonomy (NCBI): domain Bacteria; kingdom Bacillati; phylum Actinomycetota; class Actinomycetes; order Micromonosporales; family Micromonosporaceae; genus Micromonospora; species Micromonospora sp. The sequence goes on from NZ_JBMDWU010000144.1 coordinate 45,845, forward strand.
GCCGCCACCGGCCCTGCCGGCACCACCCCCACCGGTGCCGCCGCCGGCCCGGCCACCGCTGCGCCCGCCCCCCGGCCGCCCGCCGAGGAACGGTTCGACGCGCCGATCCTCGACCCGGTCGACGTACCGCTGGACGGGCCCACCACCGGTGACGGCCGGCTCGACCCCGACCTGGACGAGGCGATCTTCGGGTACGACCCGGCTGCCGCGACCGCCGGGGGCGACGACGCGGCCGGCCCGATCAGCGGCGTCGGGCTGACCCTGCTGGTCACCGACCTGTCCCGCTCGCTGGACTTCTACCGGGACCTCGGCTTCGAGGAGTTCGACCGGGGCACCGGCAACGCGGTGCTCGCCTCCGGGCAGACCCGGCTGGTGCTGCGCGAGGTGACCGGGGCCGCCCCGATCAGCCGCCGGCTGGTCCACGTCAACCTGGAGGTGGACGACATCGAGGCGGCGTACCGGCGGCTCAAGGACACCGGCGTCCGGTTCACCTACGCGCCCCGGGTGGTCAACCGGGGCACCAAACTGGAGGTGTGGGCCGCTGCCTTCCGGGACCCGGACGGGCACGGCATCGCGCTGACCCAGTGGCGGGAACGCGCCGAGGCGTGACCCCGCTCAGCCGAGGATGACCCGCCGCACGTGCAACGCGTACGCCCAGACCAGGGCGAAGATGACCCCGAGCCCGAACAGCGACCAGTGCAGCAGGCCGGCGAGCAGCAGCAGCCCCTGCAACACGGTGCCCGCCGACCAGGCCCACGGGCGTCGCATCAGGCCGGCCAGCAGCACCGCCGCCACGGCCAGCGCCACCGTGGCCGCGATCGCCGCCCCGCCGAAGTGCCCGCCGACCAGCCGGATCGGCTGGATGGCCAGCAGCAGCACCAGCGCTTCCAGGCCGAGCGTCCCGGCCCCGAGACCCCGGACGGCCGCCTCGGGGTTACGCAGCCCCGAACGCCGCCCGGCCGGGCCGGTGCCCTCGGCCGGGCCGGTGTGGTCGGACGTTGCGCTGCCCGCGGCCGGGCCGGTGACCTGCGCCGGGCCGGTGCCTGCGGTCGGGGCGGTGCGGTCGGGTGTTCCGGCGCTTCCGGCCGGGCCGGCGCTTCGGGCCGGCTCCGGGGGGTCGGCAGGGCGGCGGTCCGGGTGCGGGCGGCCCGGGGTCGGGCCGGTCATCGCTTCAGCAGCCGTCGGGCGTCGGCCACCGTCACCACCGAGCCGGTGACCAGCACCCCCACCCCGGCCAACTCGCCGGGCACGTCGTACTCGGCCTCGGCGACGGCCGCCTCGATGGCATCCGGCATCGAGTCGGCCACCTGGACCCGGTCCGGCCCGAAGACCTCCCGGGCCAGCTCGGCCAGCTCCTCGGCCGGCATCGCCCGGGGCGAGGAGTTGCTGGTGACGACGAGCGAGTCGAGCACCGGTTCCAGCAGCTCCAGCAGGCCGGCGGCGTCCTTGTCGCCGAGCACGGCGAGCACCCCGACCAGCTTGCTGAACGCGAACTCCTCCTGCAGCGCGGTGACCGTGGCGGCCATCCCGTGCGGATTGTGCGCCCCGTCGAGGAGCACCGTCGGGGCGTTGCGCACCTTCTCCAGCCGGCCCGGGGAACTGGTCGCGGCGAAACCCTCCCGGACGGCCCCGACGTCGAGCTGCCGCTTCGCCCCGGCCCCGAGGAACGCCTCGACGGCGGCCAGCGCCACCGCCGCGTTCTGCGCCTGGTGCGCCCCGTGCAGCGGGAGGAACACCTCGTCGTACACCCCGCCGAGGCCCTGGAGTGTCAGCACCTGGCCGCCGACGGCCACCGCCCGGCGCAGCACCCCGAACTCCGCGCCCTCCCGGGCGACCGTGGCACCGACCTCGGCGCACCGTTCCAGGATCGGCCGGGCCGCCTCCTCCTCCTGCGCGGCGGCGATGACCGTCGCCCCGGAGTGGATGATGCCGGCCTTGTGCAGGGCGATGTCCTCCAGGGTGTCACCGAGCCACTCGGTGTGGTCCAACCCGATCGGGGTGAGCACCGCCACCCCGGCCTGGAGCACGTTGGTGGCGTCCTCGGCACCGCCCAGCCCCACCTCCACCACCGCCACGTCGACAGGCGCGTCGGCGAACGTGGCGAACGCCAACGCGGTGGTCAGGTCGAAGAAGGTGAGCGGCTCGGCCGACCCCTGGTCGACCAGGACCGCCAGCGGCTTAACCACGCGGGACGT
>NZ_JBMDWU010000145.1:0-10302 GCF_048594385.1 Micromonospora sp.
GCCCCCCGCCCCCCCCCCCCCCGGGGTAAACCGTGGTGCGCGCCCCCTGGCGGCGGGGGGTGGACCCAACCCTCTTCACCCCCCGGCTCCGGCCGGGCTGGGGTGCGGTGATCAAGAGGGTTGGGGCGGGGTCAGCCGTTCCGGATGACGCAAACCTCTTGATCGACCCCGCCGGGGCCGGTCGGTGGAGCGGGTGGGGGCCCACCGGGGGCCGGTGGGAAGGGTGGTGGGGTGGGGGTCAGGGGTGGTTGCCGAGGTGGGCGCCGAGGCGGCGGATGGTCTCGGCGGCGGCGATGGCGTCGCTGCGGGCGCTGCCGTGCCGGCCGTCGCTGCTGTACATCGACGGATCGGTGCCGGCCGGATGGTCGCTCAGGTGCACGTGCAACGCCCCCAACCGGTCGGCCAGCCGGCCGGTACGCGAGGAGAGCAGCCGCATCCGGGCGCCCAACCCGGGCCGCAGGGCCGCCGGGACCGCCGGGCTGTGCGACACGTCGAACATGCCCACCGTGATCACGTCGGCCCCGGCGTCGCGCAGCGCCCCGACGATCGCGATCAACTCGGTGTCCACCGCGTCCGGGTCGAACGCCGTCCGGAAGGCGTCGTTGCCGCCGCAGACCACCAGCGCCAGGTCGGGGGAGAAGGCCAACGCCCGGTCGAGCTGCCCGGCCCGGACCTGTTGCGCCCGCAGCCCGCGCCGGCCCAGGTTCAGGTACGCCAACCCGGGCCGTACCGCCGACAGTTCGGCGGCGATCCGGTCGGCCCACTGCACGTCCGGGTACCCCTCGACCGGCTCGCACATGCCCTCGGCGACGCTGTCGCCGAGCACCACGAACCGGTGCCACGGATGGTCGCGCAGCAGTGCGGCGCTCTCTCCCTCGCGCAGGCAGTACGGATCGGTGGCCTCGGTCAACATCGATGACATGGCCGGGAATGTAGCCGACCGTGCGGGTGCCGTCGATCACACCGACCCCTCGGATCGCCTGGTGGTCGTCCAGGTGCGCCGACCAGCGCCGGCGCCGCCTCCGTCGGCCCTGCCTCCGTCAGGATCCCCGCCGTCGGTCCGCGCTGGTCGAGACCCGGGGGCTCGGCAACGGAGTGGCGGTGCGGCGCCACCGGCGTCGACCCGAGGCGTCTCAGGTGCCCCGGCAGGGCGCCTCGGTGGCCGGCCGGCCACAGGTGGCCAGGCTGCACCAGCGTCGCATTCCGCTGTCGTCGAGAAAGAGCCATCCGCAGCGCGGGTCCGGGCAGACCCGGACGGTGAGCCGGCGCGGATCGCCGAGCAGCTGCGCGGCGCTCCACGCCGCCGCGTGCACCGGCAGTCGCAACCCGGTCGCCGGATCGGGCCACCACCGTCCCCGCCCGTCGGCCTCCCGACGGAACACCAGCGTCCGGGCGGCCTGCTCGGCGTACCGGGCCACCGCGTCGAAGGCCGGTCCGTCGGCCGGGTCGGTGAGGCAGGCGTACAGCCGGGCCCGTAGCGCACGCACCTCGTCCAGGACCACCGCTGCACCGGCCGGATCACGGCGGCCCAGCTCGATCAACCGGCCCACGGTCGGGTCGTCGACCAGGCCGGCGTGCCCGGTCCACACCGCGAGCGTGCGGTAGCCGCGCAGCCACTCGGCCCCCGGCACCGGCGGTTCGTGTCGCCAACCGGCGAACGTGTTGCAGAACTCCAGCGCCGGGTGCCCGCCGACGCCCCACGGCAACGCCTCGCCGCGCACCCGGACCTCGTAGACCGGCCGGTCCGCCCGGTCCAGCCGGTGGTCGGCCCGGAGTATTCCCCGGTGCACCTCCCGCAGCCGGGCCCCCGGTTCGACCCCGATCTCCTCGACCAGGGTGCGTCGGGTGCGGCGGTACAGCACCAACGCGTCGGTCTGTCGGCCACCGCGGTACAGCGCGGTCATCAACGTCGCCACCAGTTCCTCCCGGCCCGGGTGCCGGGCCACCAGCGGGGTCAGCTCGATGACCACCCGGGTGTGCTGGCCGAGCGCGAGCCGGGCGGCCGCCCGCAGTTCGACGCCGGTCAGTCGCAGGTCCTCGATCGGACCGGCCAGCCGGTCGCGTAGCTCGTCGTCGGCGGTGTCGGCGAGCAACGGCCCACGCGGCAGGGCCAGCGCCCGGTCGAGCAGTCGCACCCGCTCGGCCGGGTCGGCGCTGCCACCTGCCCGGTGCACCAGCCGGGCGAGTTCGGCCACGTCCACGGTGTGCCCGTCGTCGTGCACCAGGTAGCCGCCGCCGCCGGTGGCGATCCGCACCCGGTACGGCCCCAGCGCGGCCCGCAACCGTCCGATGTAGGTGTGCACCGCGCTGCGGGCCGAGGCCGGTGGCCGGTCCGGCCAGAGCAGGTCGATGAGCCGGTCGGTGCCGACCAGGTGTCCCACGTCGAGCAGGAGCAGCCCGAGGAGGCACCGCTCCTGGCGGCGGACCCCGAGATCGACGACGACGCCCCCCTGGCGGGCCTGGAACGGGCCGAGCAGACGGAACTCCATGCCACTGAGACCACCTGGCCGCCCCGATCGGTTGCCGCCGCCGTGGTCACCGACGCCCCAGGTGGAACCGGGACGGCCGCCGGTCGAGGATCGTCCCCGGCATCCCACCCTCGGCGTCGGCAGGGTCGCCCGCCCCCGCGCACCGGGGGCTCGGTGATCGTCCGGGTCGTCGCGCGCAAACCGGGGACGGTGTCCGGTGAGCCGGTGGTCAGCGGCCCGGCAGCGGGGGATCGTGCTCCGCCGCGAAGACCCTGCCGGGCGGTCAGCCGGTGGTGAGGACGGCCGGTGACCCTGGACCGGACGACGACGAGGAGAACGGGAGTGCCCATGCGCTGGACGACGAGACTCGGTGCCGCCCTGACCGCGGTGACGTTGGCGGGGACCGTGCCGACCGCCCCGGCGGCGGCCGCCGGTCGCCCCACCGGAGGCTGGGTGCCGGCCCCGCAGGAGGAGTTCACCCTGCCGGCCGGGGCCCGCTGCGCGTTCGGCATCCGGGTGGCGGCCGAGGTCGACGAGGTCCGCAAGCTGGTGCTGACGACCGACCCGGACGGTTCGCCACGCCGGGAGCTGTACACCGGCGCGCTGATCGAGACGGTGACCAACACCGACACCGGGGTCGTCACCCGGGTGGACGCCAGCGGCACCTCCCTGGTCAGCTACGCCGCCGACGGCACGATGACCTGGTACGTGACCGGCCCGGTGCTGCTCGGCTTCCGGGACGACGCCGGCTCGTTGCCGAAGGGGTTGTGGCTGATCGACGGTCAGTTCGTCGTCCGGTTCACCGCCGACTACGACAAGACCGTCACCATGCTGCACGGCACCACCCACAACGTCTGCGACGACCTGGACTGACGGTGGGGCGCGCCTGACCGGGCCGTGGCGACCTGACCGTCAGACCGGGTCGACGGCCGTCGGTGGGGGTGCCGGCCGGCCCATCCGCAGCGGCCCGGCGACCAGCGGCGTCACGGTCAGCACCGCGCACACCACCGCCATCACCAGCAGGGCCGGTCGCAGCCCGAGGGCCGCCACCGACCAGCCGCCGACCAACGCCCCCACCGGCAGCCCGACGAACGCCAGCGACCCGGAGATCCCCAGCACCCGGGTCTGCAACGCGTCCGGCACCCGTTCGTAGAGGGCCGCGCCGAGCAGCGGGTTGACCGCCGCGATGCCGATCCCGGACAGGAACGTCACCACCAGCACCACCACCAGATGGTCGGTCAGCGCCAGCACCAGCAGCCGGGGCGCACCGCTCAGCGCCGCCCCGGCCGCGAAGATCAGGGTCCGGGGCAGCCGGGGGCCGAGCATCGTGAAGACCACGTTGCCGAGCAGCGCGCCACCGCCGAACACCCCGAGCACCAGCCCGAACCCGGCCGGGTCGCCGAACTCGTCGCGGACCCACAGCGGCACCCAGACGGCGGTGTTGGCGGCGGCGAACATGTTCAACGCGGAGACCACCATCAGCATGGTCAGCAGCACCCGGTCGGTGCGCAGGTAGCCGAAGCCGGTGCGCAACGCCTGGAAGTAGCCTTCCCGGGGCGTGGCGGGCGCGTCGCTCACGGGCGGGCGCACCAGCACCCCGACCAGCAGCGCGCAGACCGCGAAGGTGCCCGCGTCGATCCAGATCGCCCGGGTCACCCCGACCCAGTCGATGAGCAGACCGCCGATGACCGTGCCGAACAGCGCCACCCCGCGCGCCAGCCCGTCGTAGGCGGAGGTGAGCCGGATCAGCTCCACCCCGGCGCGCTGCGCGGCCGGCCGGAACATGACGTGCTTGACCCGGTCGCCGATGCCGCGCAGTCCGCCGGCCACCGCGACGAGGGCGACGAGCGCCCCGAAACCGAGCCACGGGGCCAGCGCCACCACCGCGATCACGGCCGCGCTCGCCGCGTCCACCGTGATCGAGGTACGCCGTACCCCGAACCGGTCCGCCCACGGCGTCGCCAACGAACTCGACAGCATGTACGGCAGGAACTCGGCCGCCGCGACGATGCCCATCTTGGCCGGGCTGCCGGTGGTGGTGAGCACCAGCCAGGGGATCGCGATCACCGAGATCCGGCTGCCCAGGTTGGAGATCAGGTCGGCGGCGACCAGGGTGACCAGTTCCCGCCGGGCGGCCCGCCGCTCGGGACCCTGCGGCGCGGCGAGCGACCCGGCGTCGGTGCCGGTGGCTGTCCGGGGGCCGGTGTCGGCGTCGGCGGTCACGACGGGCTGCCGACCGGATCGGCGGGCGCGCCGGCGGCGTACCGTTCGCGCAGCGCCCGCTTGTCCACCTTCGCCGACCGGTTCAGTGGCAGCGCGTCGACGAACTCCACCGCACCCGGCGCCCAGGTGTCGCTCAGCTCGGTGGTGACCAGGTCGATCAGCTCCGCCCCGGTCACCGTCGCCCCCGGCGTCGGCACCACGTACGCGTACGGCAGCTCCCCGGCGACCGGGTCGGGCACCCCGATCACCGCCGCCGCGCGGACCTGCGGATGCCCGGCGAGGACGTCCTCGATCGGCCGGGAGTAGATCGGCCAGCTGCGCTGCCGGGTGAGGATGCGGTCCTGCAACCGGTCGACCAGGTAGAGGAACCCGTCGTCGTCGAGGTGGCCGATGTCGCGGGTGCGTACCCAGTCGTCGACGAGCGTGTCGGCGGTCAGCTCGGGCTGGCCGTGGTAGCCGTGGAAACTGAGTTTGGTCCGCACCCACACCTCGCCGTCGGTGCCGGCCGGCAGCACCCGCCCGTCGGCGTCGCGGATCTCCACCGTGACGTCCCCGTACGGTCGGCCGCAGGAACCCAGCCGCTCCGGGTGCGCCGGGTCCTCGGTCAGGCCGGGCTGGGCGCAGATCACCACCGCCTCGCTGAGGCCGTACACGATGCGCAGGCACGGGCCGAACCGGGCGATGGCCTGGCGCAGCCGGGCGGGCGCGGCCGGTCCCGCGCCCACGTTGAACATGAACATGGCGGAGAAGTCCGCGCCGTCCAGGGCCGGATGGTCGAGCACCTCGTAGAGCATCGGCGGGGTGACGAACGTGGAGGTGAGCCGTTCGGCGTCGACGGTGGCGATGAACGCGGCCGGGTCCCACTGCTGGCGCAGGAAGAGCACCCCGCCGGTGAACAGGTTGAACAGGGTGGTGATCTGGCCGCTGGCCAGCCACATCGGCGAGTGCGACAGGTGCCGCAGCAGCGGGAACCCGGCGGCGCGGAAATCCGCCGCCAGGGCCAGCACCTGCCGGTAGAAGCTCTCCCGGTGGTGCACCAGCTTCGGGGTGCCGGTGGTGCCGCTGGTCTGCAGGAACGACTCCGGCGTGGGCACCCGCGCGGGCAGCTCGACAGGTGGGGCGTCGGCGGTCAGCTCGACGCCCAGCCGCAGCACCGGCACCCCGGGCAGCGAGGCGGCGATCTGGTCGCCCAGCCCGTCGGGGGCGTACGCGTGGTGCACGAACACGTCGGGGCGGGCCAGCCGGACGAACTCGTCGATCTCCCGCCGGGAGGTGACCGGGGCGATCCACATGCTCCGGCAGCCGAGCAGGTGCAGGGCGAGCTGGAGCAGCGGGCCCTCCACCGCGTTGCCGAGCATCACCAGCACCGCCGCGCCGGGGCGTACCCCGTGGCCGGTCAGGGCGTACGCCAGCCCGCGTACCTCCGCGGCGACCTGCGGATAGGTCAGCCGGCGACCGTCGCCGACCAGCGCCTCCCGGTCGCCGAACCCGGCGAACAGCGCCAGCGCGTCGTGCACGTAGGTGGTGGATCGGTCGGCCCCGTCGGTCATCGCACAGCCCCCAGCTCGATGCGGCGGGTCGCCGGCGGCCCGGTGGGACCCGCCGTGGCGACCGGCCGGGTTGGCGTCCGAGCAGGTCACAGCCCGGCCCGCGACGGGGGTGCGCGCCATGGGCGACCGCACCGCCGCCGCTAGCGAGCCTAGGCCGACGGCCTCGCCCGGGGACAGAGCCGAACGGCGAGGGGCCGCCCACCATGGACATTTGATCATGTCTATCGGGTTGATTGACGCCTGTCAGACGTCGCGGCTAGGTTTCTGGACCATCGTCCGGGCGGTGCCGTCAATGGGCGCCGGCCCTGGGCGGCCCAACATGGAGGTTCAATGTCGACCCCGAAGAGATGGCAGGTCATAGCGTCCGCGGCCGTGTTGCTGGTCGTGGGAGCCCCGGCGGTGGTGGCCAGCGCCGGTCCGTCCGACTCCGACAGTGGCGGGGCAGCCGCCCGGGCGCAGTGGGCGGGTACGTGGGCCGCGGCGGTCACCCGCGGCAACACCGTCGGGCTGACGAACACCGGCCTGAACAACCAGAGCATCCGGATGACCGTGCGCACCACCGTGGGTGGGGAGCGGCTGCGGGTCCGGCTGAGCAACCTCTACGGTGAGCAGGCGGTGCAGGTGGGACACGCCACCGTCGCCCGCCCCAACACCGCCACCCTGACCGACCGGTCGGACATCCTGCCCGGCAGCGTGCGGGAGCTGAAATTCGGCGGCTCCACCTCGGCGACCATGAACAAGGGTGCCGAACTGCTCAGCGACCCGTTGACCTACGCGGTCGGCGAGCAGGAGGACCTGGTCGTCACCCTGCACTTCCCGGTGCTCACCGGGCCGGTCACGTTCCACGGCCAGTCCAAGGTCACCACCTTCATCGGGGCGAACGACCTGACCACCGCCGCCGACGGCGCCGGCTTCACCATCCGCCCGGACTGCTGCTGGATGTTCCTGTCCGGCATCGACGTGCTGCGCCCGGCGAGCCCCGGCGCGGTGGTGGTGCTCAGCGACTCGATCGGGGATGCCAACGGCAGCACCGTCAACGCCAACAAGCGCTGGCCGGAACTGCTCGCCGGGCGGCTGGTCGCCGCCCGTCCCGAGGTGCGTACCCCGGGCGTGCTGAACCTGAGCCTGGCCGGCAACCGGCTCAACCACGAGGGCACCGAGCCCGGCGCGGGCGGTTTCCCCGGGTACTACGAGCTGGGTCCGAACGCGCTGGCCCGGCTCAACGAGGACGTCTTCCCGCAGACCGGCGTGAAGACCCTGGTGACGCACCTCGGCATCAACGACATCTGGATGTCCGACGACTCCGCCGACCGGATCATCGCCTCGCTGCGGCAGATCAACAAGCAGGCCAAGGCGCGCGGCCTGCGCAGCCTCGCGGTCACCCTCACCCCGTACGAGGGGCACGGCAACCCGGGGGTGTGGACGCCCGAGAAGGAGACCACCCGCCAGGCGGTGAACACCTGGCTGCGGGGCCCGGGGGCGGCCGAGTTCGACGGGCTGCTCGACTTCGACGCGGTGCTGCGCGACCCGGCCCAGCCGAGCCGGCTGCTGCCCGCGTACGACGCCGGTGACCACATCCACCCGAACGACGCCGGCAACCAGGCGTTGGCGGACGCCGTACCACTTCGACTGCTCGGTCTGTGACACCGGTGGGGCGGCGGGGGTGACCCCGTCGCCCCCGGTCATTTCCTGGGGAGGAAGCACCATCGTGGACGTCGACGAGATCCTGTCCGGTCTCTACAGCGAGGCCGGCCGGCAGGACCCCTATCCGTGGTACGCGGCCCTGCACGAACACGGGCCGATCAGCGTCATCCCGAACCGTCCGGAGCACAGCACGGTCAGCGCCGTGGCCGTCGGCTACGACCTGGTCGACCAGGTGCTGCGTGACCCGCAGTGGTACAAGCAACCCCCGCCGGGCTGGGAGGAGCAGGAGATCCTGCGGACCTTCCAGTCGTCGATGATGTTCGTCAACCCGCCCGACCACGGCCGGATGCGGGGCGTGTTCTCCCGTACCTTCACCCCGCGCCGGCTCGGCGCGCTGGAACCGGTGATCGTCCGGGTGGTCGACACCCTGCTGGACAGGATGGCCGACACCGGGGCCGACGGCTCCGAGATCGACTTCGTCGCGGACTTCGCCTACCCGGTGCCGGCGCTGGTGATGGCCGAGTTCATCGGCCTGCCCGAGAGCGAGCTGGCCTGGTACCGGCAACGGGTCGACTGGATCGACGAGTTTCTCGACGTGGCCGGCAAGACCCCGCAGCGGCTGGCGCTGGCGAACCAGGCCGCCGAGGAGCTGCGGGCGCTCTACCGGGACCTGATCGGGCACCGCCGCCGCCAGCCGGGTGAGGACCTGATCTCCGGGCTGGTCGAGGCGCTGGACTCCGGCGAGGTCGACCTGACCGAGGAGGAGTTGATCAGCAACCTGATCGTGCTGTTCAACGCCAGCTTCGTCACCACCGTCTACATGTTCAGCAACGGCCTGCCGGTGCTGCTGGGCCACCCCGACACGGTGGCCGCGCTGCCCGGCGACGAGACCCTGGCGCAGGGCTGCGTCGACGAGGTACTGCGGCTGCAGAGCCCGGTGCACTTCCTGGCCCGCGCCGCGCCCCGGGACACCGTGCTGGACGGAGTGCCGGTCGCCCGGGACGAGAACGTCCTGCTGATCATCGCCGGGGCCAACCGGGACCCGCGCCGGTTCCCCGGGCCGGACCGGTTCGACCCGCGCCGCGACGGCCCCCCGTCGCTGGCCTTCGGCGTCGGCCCGCACTTCTGCCTCGGCGCGGCCGTGTCCCGCCTGGAGGGTCGGATCGGCCTGCCCCGGCTCTTCGCGCGGTTCCCCCGGCTCGCGGTCAGCCAACCGGCCGACTACAGCGGGAGTCTGTTCCTGCGCGGCATCGACAAGCTCTTCGTCACCACCGGCGGATAGGAGCCGATCCCATGTCCCTCGACCCCCAGGTGGTGGCCTACCGGGCCGCACGGGCCGCCGCCGGCACCCCACCGCTGTACACCCAGACCCTCGCCGAGGCCCGCGCCGCCGACCTCGCCGCGATCCGGGCCGGTGGCGGTGACGTCGAGCCGGTCCACGAGGTACGCGACACGACCGTCCCCGGTCCCGACGGGGACCTGCGGGTCCGGGTGCACCGGCCGGCCGGCGACGGCCCGCTGCCCACCCTGGTCTACTTCTTCGGCGGCGGTTGGACGCTGGGCAGCGTGGAGACCGCCGACGGGATCTGCCGCCGGCTCGCCAACGCCACCGGATGCCAGGTGGTGACGGTCGGCTACCGGCTCGCCCCGGAGCACCCGTTCCCGGCGGCCGTGCTGGACTGCCACGCCGCCACCCGGTGGCTGGCCGAGCACGCCGCCGAGCTGCGCGTGGACCCGGACCGGCTGGCGGTGGGCGGGGACAGCGCGGGGGGCAACCTGGCGGCGGCGGTGACCCTGCTGGCCCGCGCCGAGGGCGGCCCCCGGCTGGCCGGGCAGCTGCTGGTCTACCCGAACACCGACCAGCGGGCCGGCCTGCGTCCCGCCGACGACCAGGATCCGTTGCTGTTCAACAGGCACTCCGTGGACTGGTACCGGGGTCACTACCTGGCCGACCCGGCGGACGCGGCCGACCCGCTGGCCTCGCCGCTGCTCGCCGACGACCTGTCCGGCCTGCCGCCGGCCCTGGTGGTCACCGCCGAGCACGACCCGCTGCGCGACGAGGGACAGCGGTACGCGCAGCGGTTGCGGGACGCCGGCGTGCCGGTGCGGGCCACCTGCTATCCCGGCATGATCCACGGGTTCTTCGCCATGCCCGGGGTCTTCGACGCCGGCCGGCGCGCCCAGGACGAGGCCGCCGCCTTCCTGCGGGAGGTCTTCGGGCTGCCCACCCCGCCGGCCGACACCCCCGTCACCGCCACGGTGAGGGACGAGCGGTGACCGTGCTGCCCCCTCCCGCCGGCCCGCCGGCCACCGTCCGGCCGGACAGCGCACCGCCGGCCACCGTCCGGGCTGGCACCGGGCCGCCGGCCACCGTCGCGGCGGGCGGGGACGGCGACCGCCCGCCGGTCAGCCTGGCC
>NZ_JBMDWU010000146.1:0-14532 GCF_048594385.1 Micromonospora sp.
GGTCCGACCGGCCGGGCCACCCGACGGATACCGGCGGTTACAGGGTGACCTGCCGGCCGCCGAGGGTCACCACGAGCCGTCCGTCGGCGGCGAAGGACCACCCGATGGCCCCGGTGTACGACGCGCAGCGCGAGCCGTTGCTGCCGGTCCAGAACTGGTTGGAGCTGTCGCTGTTGCCGACGATCTTGTCGTTCGACCCGCTGCCGCTGCGGCACGAGGTGTTGTTCCGGAACACCGAGCTGCCGCCGTCGAACGAGAAGTTGCGCTCGGTGTTGTCGATGCCGAGGTTGTTCGAGACGGTCATCGAGCCGAGGTTGCGGTTGTAGGTGAAGCCGTGCTTGCCGTTGCGGAAGGCGATGTTGCGCCGGACGATGTGGTTGACCCCGATGTCCTCGCCGCCGAGCTTGTAGCCGTTGCGGTCGCCGTTGCCGTTCTGGGTGCCGTTGCTGAGCGTCCCGTTGTTGTAGGCCAGGGAGTCCTCGATGGTCACCGGGCCGATCGGGCCGGTGTCGGTCTTGGTGTAGAGGTCCCAGCCGTCGTCGATGTTGTTGTGGGACACCGCGTACCGGAAGATGTTGCCGGTGCCGACGGTGAGTTTCGCGGCGAAGCCGTCGGCGTCCTCACCGTCGGAGTCGGCGTTGTCGTGCGACTCGGCGCTGAGCACCAGGTTGTTCGACGGCCACTGGTCGCGGGGGGTGCTGGAGGCGATCCGGGAGAGCTGGAGGCCGCTGTCCCGGTTGAACCGGGTCACCGTCCGCTCGATGATGTTGTTGCTGCCGCCGACGAAGATCCCGTTGTCGCCGGCCCGCTCCACGATCAGGCCCTGGACGTGCCAGTACGACCCGTTCAGCGCCAGCCCCCGGTTGGCCGGGTCCTCGCTCATCGCCGAGAAGTTCAGCACCGGCTTCTCGCCCGGGTAGGCGAACAGCTTCTTGCGGGCGCTGGCGGTGCCGTTGTTGCCCGGCTCGATGGTGACGGTCTGCGCGAGCTGGTAGGTCCCGGCCCGCACGTAGATCGTCCCGCCGGCGGGGATGCGGGTGATGGCGGCGGCGAGGGTGGTCGGGTTCGCCTGGGTGCCGGCCGCGCCGGCGCTGCCGTTGGTCGCCACGTACAGGGTGCTGCCGCTCGGCGGCGGGGTCGTGGGTGGCGGGGTGGTCGGCGGGGGCGTGGTGGGCGGCGGGGTGGTCGGGGGTGCGGTGGTCGGGGGCGGCGTGGTGGGTGGCGTCGTCGTCGGGGGCGCGGTGGTGGGGGTGGTGCCGCCGCAGGCCACCCCGTTGACCGCGAAACCCGTCGGGGTCGGGTTGCTGCCGGTCCAGGTGCCGTTGAAGCCGAACGTGACCGTGCCGTTGGTGCCGACGGCGCCGTTGTAGTCGGCGTTCGCCGCGCTGACGGTGCTGCCGCTCTGGCTGAACGTGGCGTTCCAGCCCTGGTCGACGCGCTGCCCGGCGGTGAACGACCAGGTGGCCGCCCAGGAGCTGATCGGGTCACCGAGGTTGGTGAGGGTGACGCTCGCGGTAAAGCCGCCGGACCACTGGCTGGCCACCGTGTAGTCGACCCGGCAGCCGGCGGCGGCCTGGGCCGCGTTCGCGGTGACCACCGCGCCGGCGGTGGTGAGCGCCGTCGCGGCGACCGCGGAGATCCACCACGCCGTACGGCGCTGGCGAAGGATCATGGTTCTCTCCTGTGGATGTGGTGAGGGAGCCCGCGCGCAGGATCGGCGACACCGGTGCCCGGCGGGGGCGGGGCGGGCGGGCCCGCCCTACAGGCCCGTCACGGGAGGGATCGCTCGCGCCGGATCAGCCCGGATCGTCGGGCGCGAGGTGTTGCCGGCGGGACGACCGGGGCCGTTCCCGACACGCTGACCAGTCAGTACGAGCAGGTAAGCGCTTTCTTTGCCACGGTACTGACCGTTCTCGATGCCGTCAATCGGGCGGCGGTCCGCCTCCACCCTGGGGAGGAGGCGGCCTCCGACCGGAGGCCGCGACCGGGGCTCCCGGTCGGACGCGGTCGGGCCGCCGGCCGACGAACGTCTACAGGCATGACTGACGTGATGTCCCGGGCGGCCCGACGGCACCGCCCCCTGGTTCTGCTCACCGCCGCGATGGCGGTGCTCGCCGTGGTCACCGCCGTCGGCATGCTCGCCGATCCACGGGTGCTCACCGGCGCGCCGATCTGGCTCAAGCCGTTCAAGTTCTCGGTGTCGTTCGTGCTCTACGCGGCCACCCTCGCCTGGATGCTGGCCCAGCTGCCCCGCCGCAGCCGGGTCGCGGAGTGGGCGGCCGGCGTGGTGGTGGCCACCGCCCTGATCGAGATGGTGGTGATCGTCGGACAGGTGCTGCGCGGCACGACCAGCCACTACAACGAGACCAGCCCGTTCAACGCCGCGCTCTGGCAGGTGATGGGCGCGGCCGTCATGGTGCTGTTCGTCGCGCACGTCGTCGTCGCCGTCACCCTGCTGGTACGGCGGGCCGGGGACCGGGCCACCCGGTGGGCGATGGGATTCGGGCTCGGCGTGTCCGCGTTGGGCATGCTGGTGGCGGTGCCGATGACCCAGCCCGGCCAGGCACCGGCCGACGCCGGGATCAGCGGGGCGCACAGCGTCGGGGTGCCCGACGGCGGGCCGGGGCTGCCGATCCTCGGCTGGAGCACCACCGGGGGCGACCTGCGGATCGGGCACTTCGTCGGGCTGCACGCCCTGCAGGCGCTGCCGATCCTGGCCTTCCTGCTGCGCCGCTACCTGGGCGGCTGGCTCGACGAGCGGGACCGGGTCCGGCTGCTGGCCGTCGCGGGCACCGGGTACGGCGTACTCACGCTGCTGTTGACCTGGCAGGCGCTGCGCGGGCAGCCGCTGCTGCGACCGGACCTGACCACGCTGGCCGCGCTGGCCGCCCTGGTGGCCGCGACCGCGCTCGCCGTGACGGCGGTGCTGGCGTCCCGGCGTCGCCCGGAACTGGCGCTGGCCGCGTGACCACCACCCACCCGGCGGGCCCCGCGCCGGCCCCCGTTCCGTAGGCTGACCGGCGTGGCCTGGCTGGGACGGCTGTTCGACACGCGGGACACGCTGGTACGGATGGTCCTGCTCGACCTCAGCGGCCTGTGCTACCTCCTCTTCGGCAGCAAGACCGGTCAGCCGCCGACGGGTCGGCAGTGGGCGCTCGCGGTGGCCGCCTTCGCCGTCGCGCTGCTGGCCCACCGCCGGCCGCTGCTCAACCTGACGGCGCAGACGGCGCTCCTGGCCGCGGCGATCGTCGTCCTCGACGACACCACGATCAACCAGGTCGGGGCGAGTTGGGCGCTGCTCGAGGTGACCATGCGGTCCCGACATCCCCGTACCGGCTGGTGGGCGGCCGTGGGGTTGACCGTGGTCGCCGCGTTCGACCCGTCCGGGCACACCGGCCGGGGGGTCGCCGGCACGGTGTTCGGGCTGCTGGTGGACGTCGGCCTGCCGCTGCTGATCGGCACCGTGGTGCGGACCAACCGGGAACTCGGCCGGCAGGCCGACGAACGGGACCGGGCCGAGCACCTGCACCGCGAGTCGGAGCAGCGGGCGGCGCGCGCCGACGAACGCAGCGCCATCGCCCGGGAGCTGCACGACGTGGTGGCCCACCACGTGGCCTCGATGGTGCTGCGCGTCGGCGTCGCCCGGCACGTCCTCACCGACCTCGACCCCCGGGTGGGTGCCGTCTTCGACGACGTGCACGCCACCGGGACGGCGGCGCTGGCGGACCTGCGTGGGCTGGTCGCGGTGCTGCGGGATCCCGAGGTGGCACACGGCGACGCGACGTTGACCGCGATCGAGCCGTCGGCGCTGCCGGCCGCGCTCGGGGCGGCGGTCGACCGGGCCCGGCAGGCCGGGGTGACGGTGGAGGCGGACGTCGCCCCGGCGGTGGGCACCCTCGACGCGGTACGCGGACTGGCGGTGCTGCGGTTGACCCAGGAGGCGCTGACCAACGTGGTGAAGCACGCCGGAACGTCCGCGCGGGCGCGGCTGACCGTGTCGGTTGTCGACGACGCCGTGCACTGGGAGGTGGCTGACGACGGGCGGGGCTGGGCGCCGACGGCGGTGCCACCCGGTGGGGGACACGGCCTCACCGGCATGCGGGAACGGGTCGAGGTGCTCGGCGGGCGGCTGGACGCCGGCCCCCCCGGCACCGGGTGGCGGGTCCGAACGGTGCTGCCCGCCGTGGCGTCGACCGACACCGGCCCGTCCCCGGCAGCCGGCCCACCCCCGGGCGGGACGACCACCCCGCCGCCCGGTTCGGGCGGCCCGTACCCGGCGCGGCGGTCGTGATCCGGGTGCTGCTGGTCGACGACCAGCACCTCATCCGCGCGGGCCTGCGCATGCTCTGTGACGCGCAGCCGGACATCGAGGTGGTCGGCGAGGCCGACAACGGCCGCGACGCGGTCACCCTGGCCGCCCGGCTCGTGCCCGACGTGGTGGTGATGGACCTGCGGATGCCCGGCGTCGACGGGATCACCGCGACCGGCCGCATCCTCGCCGACCGGCCGGCGACGCGGGTGCTGGTGCTGACCACGTTCGGCGACGACGACCACCTCTATCCCGCGCTCACCGCCGGGGCCTGCGGGTTCCTGCTCAAGGACGCCCCGCCCGGCGACCTGGTCGACGGGGTGCGCCGGGCCGCCGCCGGGGGTAGCCCGTTCAGCGAGGAGGTGCTGCAACGGCTGGTCCGGCGGGCGGTGCACGCCCGCGCCGAGCCGCCCCGACCGGTGGCCGGGCTGACCGCCCGCGAACAGGACGTGCTCACCCTGGTGGCCGAGGGGCTGTCGAACACCGAGATCGCCGACCGGCTGCACATCGGCGTGACCACGGTCAAGACCCACATCACCAGCCTGATGACCAAGACGGACAGCCCGAACCGGGTACGCCTGGCGCTGTTCGCCCGGGGCGGCTGACCGCACACGCCCGCGCCGCCCGCCCCGGGCCGGTGTCGGTCGGCCCGGCTATCCTGCGCGACGCCGGGGCGTCCCCGGCGGGCTCGGGTGGGGAGGTCGGGGTGACGGTCGGGAAGTCGGACCCGGTGGCGTTTCAGGGGGCCGTCCGCGCGGTGGCGCAGGAGACGGGCACGGGCCGCATCGCCGCCCTGCGTGACCTCGGTGAGCTGGTGGCCGGGAGCCCCGGGCTGCGCCCCGGGGCGGTCGCGGCGCTCGCCGACGGGCTGCGGGCACCGGTGGGGGTCGACGGGTGGGACGCCGACGCCCGGCGGGAGGCGGGCCGGGTGCTGGCCACGCTGCTGCGCCCGGCGGCGCAGACCCCGGCCGGGTCGGCGGACCCGGGCGTCGACCCGGAACCGCCGCCCGCCGTCGACCTCGACCTGCGGGCGGCCACCCTGGTGGATCTCGACCTCGCAGGCGCGGTGCTGGGTGCGGCCCGGTTCGCCGACGCCCGGTTCCTCGGGGTCACCTCGTTCGCCGACGTCCGGTTCACCGGTGTCGCCGACTTCGCCCGCGCCGTCTGGCGCGGCCCGGTCCGGTTCACCCGGGCCCGGTTCCTCGACCATGCCACCTTCGGTCGGGCCCGGTTCCGCGCCGACGCCGACTTCACCGCGGCCCGGTTCGCCGCGTTCGCCTGGTTCGGCCGGGGTGAGGACGAGCTGTGGGAGGACGACCCGGCCTGGGAGACCATCGAGGAGACCTCGCCCGCCCCCTGGGACGAGCCGAACGAGGACGACCCGCACTGGCCGGTCGCCGTGCTGATGGGTGACTACCAGGAGTGGAGCGAGGGCGGCGACGGCGCCCGGTTCGTCGGGCCGGTGTCGTTCCGGCAGGCCCGGTTCGCCGGTCCGGCCTGGTTCTTCAAGGCGCGGTTCGCCGCCGCCGCGTCGTTCCGGTCGGCCCGGTTCGCCGGTCCGGTCCACCTCGACCAGCCCACCGTGGACCTCGCCGGCGCGACCTGGGTCGACACTGCCGACGACGGCCCGGTGTGCTGGCCGCTGGGCTGGACGCCGGCACCGGCCGGGCCGGACGGGGCGCAGCTGGTGCCCGACGACTCCGTCCGGCCGTACGCGGGCCAGCTCGCCGACGCCGACCCGGACGTGCGCCGGGCCGGGCTGACGGTCCTCGCCGACCTCGGCGATGCCCGCCCGGAGCTGCGACAGCGGGTGGTGGACACGATCTGCGGCTACCTGCGGATGCCGCTGTGGTTCGATCTGGCCGCCGCCCGCACCGACGGGCAGGCCGCCGAGCTGGAGCTACGGCGCACCGCCCAGCGGCTGCTCGCGGCGCGGCTGCGCCCGTCGACGCCCGCCCCGGGCGGGCCGCCGCACTGGGCGGGGATGGACCTCATGCTCTGCGGGGCCACCCTGGTCGACCTCGACCTCGGCGGTTGTCACGTCGGCCACGCCGATTTCACCGGCGTCCAGTTCCACGGCGACACCGGGTTCGCGGGGAGCGTGTTCACCGGTGCGGCCTTCCGGCTCGGCGGCGGCGACGGGCGGGCGTCGTTCCACGGTCCGGTCAGCTTCGCCGGGGCGCGGCTCGACGGTCGGCGCGGTGTGCGCGAGGTCCTCGGCGAGGTGGCGGGTCGGGCCGGGACGGTGCTCGACGAGGCGGTGTCACCCCCGGGGTGAGCGTCGCCGCGTGGCCCGGTGCGCAGCGGGCCGGTTGTCGTGCGGTCGCGTCGTCCCCGTCGGGGTCAGCCGGTCACCCGGGCGACGAACGCGGCGACGTTCGTCGTCAGCCGCTGGACCTTCTCGGCCGTGGTGAGCGACTCCTGCATCCGGGCACCGGGGCCGGGGTCCTTGCGTCCGCGTACGTAGAGCGGGCAGGCGAGGTCGGTGCAGAGGTAGGTGCCGACCGAGTTGCCCTGCTGCCCGGCTTTGCCGGCCCTCGGCGCGACCATCAGGCTGACGCCACCGGCGGGGGAGGTCAGGCAGATCGCGCACAGGCCGCGCGGCGGCTGCCGGGTGGTCGGGGTGGGGCAGCGCAGCACCAGGGCGGTCCGCCGGCCGTCCACCTCGGTGACCAGGTAGGCGCGGTCGGGGGCGCGGGGGTCGCGCCAGCCGAGGTAGTCCAGCTCGGGCCAGGGGCGGTCGGCCAGGTCGCGGGGGACGTACAGCCGCCTGCTCTCACCCTTGGTGCAGTTGACGAACGCGGACCGGATCTCCTGCTCGGTCAGTGGTTCCATGACGGCAACGGTAATTTGCCTAAACCCTTTAGGCAAACCCATCATGAGTGATGGCACGTGCGGGCTTGACCACCGACCGTCTCACCCGGGCCGGCGCGGAGCTGGCCGACGAGGTCGGCTTCGACCGGGTGACCCTCTCGGCGCTCGCCCGCCGCTTCGACGTGCAGGTCGCGAGCCTCTACGCACACGTGCGCAACTCCCAGGATCTGCGGACCCGGATCGCCCTGCTCGCCCTCGACGAGCTGGCCGTCCGGGTCGCCGACGCGCTCGCCGGGCGGGCCGGCCGGGACGCGCTGGCCGCCCTCGGCGGCGTCTACCGCGACTACGCCCGCGCGCACCCGGGCCGGTGGGCCGCCGCCCAGCTCAGGCTCGACCCGGCCACCGCCGCCGCCAGCGCCGGCAGTCGGCACGCCGAGCTGACCCGGGCCATCCTGCGCGGCTACGACCTGCGCGAACCCGACCAGACCCACGCGGTACGGCTGCTCGGCAGCGTCTTCAACGGCTACGTCAACCTCGAACTGGGCGGCAGCTTCGACCACAGCGCCCCCGACACCGGGCAGAGCTGGACCCGGGTCCTCGACGCCCTCGACGCCCTGCTGCGCCACTGGCCGGCGCCTGAACCCCGGCGCTAGCGTCGGGCCCGCAGGACCCGTACGCCGATGGCGACCGCGCCGATGACCAGCAGGCCGCCGAGCAGTTGGAGCCCGGGGGAGTCGTCGGACTCGCCGAGCACGACACCGGCCACCCCGACGGCCAGGAGCACGGCGGCGGCGAGGGCGAGCAGGTGCCTCACGGCGTCGGCTCCCCGTCGTCGACGAATTCGAGCAGGTCGCCCGGCTGGCAGTCGAGCACCCGGCAGATCGCCTCCAGCGTGCTGAACCGCACCGCCTTGGCCCGGCCGTTCTTCAGCACGGCCACGTTCGCCGGGGTCAGCCCGACCCGCTCGGCGAACTCACCGACGCTCATCTTGCGTTTGGCCAGCTCGACGTCGATGCGTACGACGATGGGCATCAGATCACCGCTTCCATGTCGGAGCGCAGCGTGGTGGCCTGGCGCAGCAGCGCCCGCATCACCACCATCAGCAGTCCGAGCACGGTGGCCCCGACGGACAGCAGGAACAGCAGCATCGGCAGGCCGGGGTCGTCGGCGTGGAACCCGACGTAGAGGAACACGCCCACCAGCGTCAGCCAGCCGGCGGCGACCGCCCAGACGATGGCGTCCACCCAGACCAGCGCGGGTTCGCTGAAGATCCGGTCGTGGCGGACCAGGGTGAGCAGCCGCCAGGTGGCGACGATCACCACCTGGACGCAGAGCACCCAGAACACCGTCACGGCGGTGGCCGGCCAGCGCAGGTACGCCTGCTCGGGTGCTTCGCGCGCCAGGTGGGCGAACTGGCCGGGCAGCGACATGGTCTGGAACAGCACCAGCACCGCGAACAGGACCACGAGAAAGACTCTGAGGGCGGTGACCGCCCAGCGTGCCGTCGTCATGTATCGACTATCGCTCGCAACCTATCGAAAGTCAATCGGTTACCGGCCACTCGTGGACCGGCAGGTTGCTGTGCATCAGCTCGACGTACTGGCGGACCACCTCGCGCAACGCCTCCGGCCGGTCGAGATGGTCGGCCGACTCCAGCCGGTGCAACGTCGCCACCTGCCAGCTCGCTCCGTTGCGCCCGGTCAGGCAGCGCTGCTCGATGATGCCCAGCAGCCGGTCACGTTCGGCCGGGTCCACCCCCCACCGGTCCAACCCCTGGTGGGCCAACGGGAGCAGCCGGCGCAGCACCAGCTCGGTCGCCGGCAGGTAACCCAGCCCCGGCCAGTACACCTGCGCGTCGATGCCGTGCCGGGCGCCGCTGGTGAAGTTCTCCTCCGCCGCGCTGAACGACATCTGCGACCACAGTGGCCGGTCGGACTCGGCCAGCGCCCGGACCAGCCCGAAATAGAACGCGCCGTTGGCGATCGTGTCCACCACCGTCGGCCCGGCCGGCAGCACCCGGTTCTCCACCCGCAGGTGCGGGCGGCCCTTCCACACGTCGTACACCGGGCGGTTCCAGCGGTAGATGGTGCCGTTGTGCAACCGCAGCTCGGCCAGCCGGGGCACGCCACCGGCGGCCAGCGTCTGCGCCGGGTCCTCCGGGTCGCACACCGGCAGCAGCGCCGGGAAGTACCGCACGTTCTCCTCGAACAGGTCGAACACGCTGTTGATCCACCGCTCCCCGAACCAGACCCGTGGCCGTACCCCCTGGGCCTTGATCTCCTCGGAGCGGGTGTCGGTGGCCTGCTGGAACAGCGGCACCCGGGTCTCGCGCCACAGCTCCCGGCCGAAGAACAACGGCGAGTTCGCGCCCAGCGCCACCTGGACCCCGGCGATCGCCTGGGCGGCGTTCCAGTAGCCGGCGAAGTCGGCCGGACTGACCTGGAGGTGGAACTGGGTGCTGGTGCACGCCGCCTCCGGGGTGATGGTGTCGGCCGTGGTCGCCAGCCGCTCCACCCCGGTGATCGCGATCCGCAGGTCCTCGCCCCGGGCGGCGAAGATCTGCTCGTTGAGCAGCGCGTAGCGCGGATTCGACGACAGCGCCCCCGCGGTCAGGTGCCCCGGCTCCAGGGTGGGCAGGATGCCGATCATCACCATGTGGGCCCCGACCGTGCGGGCCTTCTCCTCCGCGGCGTTCAGACTGGCTCGTACGTGAGACTCGAACTCGGCCGTACCGGTGCCGACGAGCCGCCGGGGCGCGACGTTGATCTCCACGTTGAACTGGCCCAGCTCGGTCTGGAAACTGGGATCGGCGACGGCGGCGAGCACGTCGGCGTTGCGCATCGTCGGCCGGGAGTCGTCGTCGACCAGGTTCAGCTCGATCTCCAGGCCGGTCATCGGCCGCTCCACGTCGAACCGGGACTCCCGCAGCATCTCGGCGAAGACGTCCAGACACCGGCGGACCTTCTCCCGGTAGCGGGCCCGGTCCTCCCGACTGAACGTGCGCGCTCCGACTTCCTCGCCCATGGCCACCGCCCTGTCACCGTTGGTCCCGACAAACCTCGCACGTCCCCGGCGAACCGGGAAGACCCGAAGGACCCCTTAGGTACCCACCGGCGACCCGGGTGATCCCCGTCGCCCGCCGCCCGTCGCGGGACGTGCGGCGACGGTGGCTGGATAGCATGGCGCGATGCGCGAGAAGACGACCCGGCTGTTCGTGGCGGCGGCGATCGCCGAGGCCTGCTCCTGGCTGGCCCTGCTGGTCGGCATGGCGGTCAAGTACGGCCCGCCGGGCAACGAGATCGGCGTGCAGGTCTTCGGGCCGATCCACGGCGC
The DNA here is from genome assembly GCF_048594385.1 of Micromonospora sp. Classification (NCBI taxonomy): domain Bacteria; kingdom Bacillati; phylum Actinomycetota; class Actinomycetes; order Micromonosporales; family Micromonosporaceae; genus Micromonospora; species Micromonospora sp. The sequence goes on from NZ_JBMDWU010000146.1 coordinate 10,457, forward strand.
GCTCTTCGTCGCGTACGGCCTGCTGGTCCTCGCCGTGGCCCGGCTGCACCGGTGGTCGCTCGGGGTCACCTTCGTGGCCCTGGTCTGCGCGGTGCCGCCGTTCGCCACCCTGCTCTTCGAACGCTGGGCGGCCCGCCGGGGCCTGCTGCGCAGCACCGCGCCGCAGCGCCCGCTGACCCCGGTCGGCTGACCGCCCCGGGTGGCCCACGGCCGCCCGCCGCCGGCCCGGCCCCGGACCGTCGGGTCGGGTGGCGGCCGGCCGGGTGGCCTCAGGTGAGCACCACGGCGGCGGCGACCAGCAGCACCAGCACCGCGCCCAGCACCGCCTGGATCAGCAGCGGCGGGCCCAGGTGGCTCCACACCGTGGCGGTACGCGGGGTGAGCACCTGCGCGGTGGTCAGGTTGACGATCCGTTCGATGCGCGGCGGCAGGTCGACGTCCTGCGGGCGCAGGGTGAGCTGCACCCAGTCGGACGGGTGCACGGCGCTCTGCGGCAGGTGCCCGTGCAGCTCGACCTCGTAGAGCTGGCCGTTGTCGTCGCGCAGCCGGACCGGGGTGACCAGGAACTCCGGCCCCTTCTTCAGGTCCTTCCACGTGCGGCGGGTGCCGCCGCCGGCCTGCGAGAGCGCCGCGCGCACCAGCAGCACCAGCAGGCCCGCCACGCTCGCCGCGGTCAGCACCGCCACCAGCACCGGCTGGCCGATCCTGACCTCGCGGGTGTAGCCGTCCATGAACCGGACCACCCGCCCGGTGAATATCCGCTGCGTGGGGCGTATCACCCGATTGCGGAGATCGCTGTCCATGTTCACCACCGAGAGTCCCGTTCCGTTCACTGATGGTATCCGTCTTCCGGGTCGAATGACATGAATGAACCGGCGGTCACGTCACCCGGCCCGGCCGAGGTGACATCCCGGGCGGCGCGGGTAAGCGGGCGGCCGAGCCGGAAAGGGGTCGAGCATGCAGCTGTCCTTCCTGCACCAGCTCTACGACCGTCCCGGGCCGTGGTGCTCGGTCTACCTGGACGCCTCCCGGGACACCCAGGACGCGCGTCCGGCGCTGGACCTGCGCTGGCGGGCCCTGGCCGGGCAACTCGCCGCCGACGGCGCGGACGAGCCGACCATCGCGGCGCTGGACCGCGTCGTGCGCGGCCACGACCCGCTGCCGGGCGACTACGGACTCGCCGCGTTCGCCAACCGGGGCCGGGTGGTGCTCGCCGAGTACCTCGCCGCGCCGCCCCTGCGCGACCTGGCCGCGTACGCCCCGCTGCCGCACGTCATGCCGTTGCTCGCCCAACGCGGGGAACAGGTCGCCTGGGTCCGGGTGCTCGCCGACCGGACCGGCGCGGACGCGGTCGCGGTCAGCGCCGGCGGGGTGCCCCGACGGGCCCACGTCACCGGCCGGCAGAGCTACCCGCTGCGCCGGGTGCAGCCCGGCGGCTGGTCCCAGTCCCGCTACCAGCGGGCCGCGATGGAGGCCTGGCACCACAACGCCGGGGACGCCGCCGCGGCCACCGCCGAACTGGCCGACCGGGTCGGCGCGGACGTGGTCGTGGTCGCCGGGGACGTCCGGGCCACCGGGATGATCGCCGCCCAGCTACCGGCCCGCTGGCAGGACGTGGTGGTCCGCACCGACGCCGGCTCCCGGGCCGGCGGCGCCGACTCGGCGGCGATGGACGACATCACCGTGCAGACCATCGCCGAGGTCGCCGACCAGCACGTCACCGCCACGCTGGACCGGTTCGGCACCCAGGAGGACGTGGGCGCCGGGCTGGACGCCGTGGTGGCGGCCCTGCAACGCAACCAGGTCGACACCATGCTGCTGGTCGACGACCCGTCGGCCGTCGGCGAGCTGTGGATCGGACCCCGGGCCACCGACATCGCCACCGCACCCGACCAGCTCGCCGCCGTGTCCGACCCGCAACGGGTCCGGGCCGACGCGGCCCTGGTCCGGGCGCTGGTCGGTACCGACGCCGACCTGACCGTCCTCGGCCCCGACGAGGCACCCGACCTGGCCGACGGTGTCGGCGCGGTGCTGCGCTACGTCGACCCGGCCACCCCGGGACGCGACCGTGGCTGACCGCACGGTCGCGCACCTGGTGGTGGAGCGGCTGCGGGCCTGGCGGGTGCCCCGCGCCTTCGGCTGCCCGGGGGAGGCGATCGCCCCCGTGGTCGAGGCGCTGGACGCGGCGGGCGGGGACCCGGAGTTCGTCCCCGCCCGGCACGAGGAGAGCGCCGCCTTTATGGCCACCGGGCACGCCAAGTTCACCGGCGGCATCGGGGTCTGCCTGGCCACCCAGGGCCCCAGCGCGGTGCACCTGCTCAACGGCCTGTACGACGCGAAGCTGGACAGCAAACCGGTGGTGGCGATCGTCGGCGAGGACGTCACCGGTCCGCTCGGCGAGGTGCACGAGGAGATCGGACTGACCCGGCTCTTCGGCGACGTGTGCCACCAGTTCGTCCGCTACGGGCGTACCCCGGAACAGGTGCCGGCCCTGCTCGACCAGGCGTTCCGGACGGCCGCGGCGACCCGTAGCCCGACCTGTGTGGTGCTGCCCCGGGCGTTGCAGGAGGCGGCCGTGCCGCAGCTGCAACCGCACGCGGCCGGGGTGCTCACCGCGACGCCCGGGGAACCGCTGGCCCGGGTGCTGCCGCACCAGGCGGACCTGGACGCCGCCGCGGCGCTGCTCACCGTCGGCCACCGGGTGGCGATCCTGGTCGGGCAGGGCGGCCGGGGCGCGGCGGAGCAGATCGTGGCGCTGGCCGACCGGCTGGGTGCCGGGGTGGCCGCCTCGCTGCTGGGCAAGCCGGTGCTCGACGAGCGGCTGCCGTTCCACACCGGGGTGCTCGGCGAGGTCGGTTCCACGGCCGCCGCGCAGCTCATGGGCGGCGCGGACACCCTGCTGATGGTGGGCACGAACGACCCGTGGACCGACTACCTCCCGATGCCCGGCCAGGCCCGCACCATCCAGATCGACATCGACGGGCGACGCATCGGCACCCGGTACCCGGTGGACGTGCCGCTGGTCGGCGACGCCACCGAGACCCTGCGCGCGCTGCTGGGCCAGGTCGCCGACCGCCCCGACCGGCAGTGGCGGGCCACCGTCGAGGGCGCCGTCGACAGGTGGCGCGCGGAGGCCGCCGGGCACGCCGCCCTACCGGCCGAACCGGTCAACCCGCAACTGGTCCTGCGGGAGCTGTCGGCCCGGCTGCCGTACGCCGCGTCGGTCGCCGTCGACGTCGGTTCGGTGCTCTCCTGGTACGCCCGCCACCTGCAACTGCCGCCCGGGGTCGACGCGCAGCTCTGCGGTGCCCTCGGCTCACTCGGCTGCGCCCTGCCGTACGCGCTCGCCGCTAAGCTCGCCCGCCCGGACGTCCCGGTGCTCGCCCTGCTCGGCGACGCCGCGATGCAGCTCAACGGGCTCGCCGAGCTGATCACCGTGGCCCACCGCTGGCAGGACTGGGCCGATCCCCGGCTGGTGGTGCTGGTGCTCAACAACCGCGACCACTCCGGGCTCGGCGACGGCCGCTGGACGCCGGGCGTGGCCGGTCGGCGCGCCGACGTGCCGTACGCCGGCTGGGCCCGGCTGCTCGGCCTGCACGGCGTCCGGGTGGACCGGCCGGAGCTGGTGGGTGCCGCCTGGGACGAGGCGCTGGCCGCCGACCGGCCGTGCGTGCTGGAGGCGGTGGTGGACCCGGCGGTGGCCCCGACCGCGCCGGAGCTGGCCCTGGCCGACCTGCGGAGTCTCGTCGCCGACGGGGACGCCACCCGACGCATCCGGGACCGGATGATGGCGGCCGAGCGGCAGATCGTCGAGGCCGAGGACCTCGTTTAGCGCCGCAGCCCCAGGGCATCCCTGAGCTCAGCAGACACCAGGGAGGCGCGATGTCCGTACCCACCGACCGCCGTTACGGTCCGGCGTCGCTGCCGACGCCGCGCGGCCCGGTCTCCGGCGCGCTGGTGGCGGCGTTGCACCGACCGCCGCACGACCTGCCGGCCGGGCTCGCCGGGACGCTGGCCGGCGACGGCCACCCGGACCCGCTGACCGACGAGGACCGGCAGCTCACCCTCTTCCTCTG
>NZ_JBMDWU010000147.1:0-10898 GCF_048594385.1 Micromonospora sp.
GGGCGCTCGGTACGGGGGTTTTAAACCCGAGCGCCCCGCGCCTCATCCCCTCCGGTCACTCACCATCGCCGTCGCCACGACAACCGTTGGTGAGGACTCCGTTACAGGTTGACAGGTGCACAGGCGTGAATGCAACTCTCATCGCCTCTTCTCTCATGCACGTCTTCCCATAGACCTGTGTCACCATCGATGCATGGCACCGAAGACCGCCCGTGCTCGCCGCCTCGGCATCGCCCTGCGCGCCCACCGGGAGGCGGCCGGCCTCACCCTGGAAGCCGCCGCCGACGAGATCAACAGCACCCGCAGCACGCTCAGCCGCTACGAGAACGCGCAGACGCTGGTCAGCCCGGCCACCGTCCGCGCGCTGCTCAGCCTCTACGGGGTCCGGCCCGACGAGATCGCCGCGGCGGTCCAGCTCGCCAAGGACACCCGCAAGCCCGGCTGGTGGGTGCCCTACTCACACCTGCTCGACAAACGCACCATCGACTTCATCGCGCTGGAGGCCGAGGCCACCGCGATCGCCAACTTCGAACCGTCCATCGTCCCGGGTCTGCTCCAGACCGCCGACTACATTCGGGGCGTGATGCGGGGCGGGCCGCACACCCTCACCGACGAGCAGGTCGAGCAGCGGGTCAAGCTCCGGCTGGACCGGCAACAGCGGATCACCGCCGCCGAACCGCCGATCTTCGACGCGATCATCGACGAGGGCGCGCTGCTGCGCCCGGTGGGCGACCGGACGGTGATGCAGGCGCAGCTCAGCCACCTGCTCAAGACCTCGGAGCTGCCGAACGTCACCGTCCAGGTGATCCCGCTCGCCGCCGGCTACCACCGGGGCACCCGGGGCTCGCTGCACATCCTGGAGTTCGCCGACCCGGAAGACCCGCTGATCGCCTCGGTGGAGACCGTCGCCGGTCAGATGGTCCTGGACCGGCCGGGTGACCTGCGTACCTGCACCAAGATCATGGAACACCTGCGGACCGTCGCGCTCAGCCCGGCCGACAGCCGCGACCAACTCGTGCAACTGATGAAGGGACGGTAGGAGACCGATGACACCCACGATCGGCGGGGCCCTGTCCGGGGCCGCCTGGCGCAAGAGCAGCCACAGCGGGGACGAGGGGGCCTGCGTCGAGCTGGCGTCGCTACCGGGCCGGGTCGCGATCCGCGACTCCAAGGACCCGGGCGGCCCGGTGCTGCTCTTCCCTCCCACCGCCTGGTCCGCCTTCGCCACCGCCCCGCCGCGCCGCTGACCACCCCGGCCCCGCCCCGCACCCGTCGTGACGGGGTACGGGGCGGGGCCGGGCGCGTCGGCGGGTCAGTCGACCGGGACGTCGGCGGGTGGGGGCGCGGCGGGTGGGGTCCCGGCGGGGCGGACCGCCTCGGCGGCGGCGATGGCCACCCCCCGCGCGCCGGCCATGTCCCGGTCCGGCACCAGTGCGAACGTCGCCAGCGCGGCCTGCTCCTCCCGCAGCACGGTGTGCGCGCGGACGGCGTCGAGGAACCAGTCCCGGAACTCCGGTGCCGCCTCGACCACCCCGCCGCCGACGAAGTACGCGTGCGGATCGGTGAAGTTGGCCGCGATGGTGAACAGCCGGCCGAGCGCCGCCGCCTGCTGGGCGAAGACCTCCCGGGCCAGCGCGTCGCCCCGCTCGGCGTACCCGCGCAACAGGGTGGCGGCCCGCTCGGGCGGCTCCTGCGCCAGCGGGTGCCCCGGATACCGGGACAGCCAGTACGGCAACAGGTTGCGCCGGATCGCGGTCAGCGAGGCGACGCTCTCCGCGTCCCCGGTGAAGCCGCAGGCGCAGCGCGGTTCGGGCTGGTCGGGGGCGAGCAGCCCGACCAGCGGGATGTGCACGTGACCGAACTCGCCCGCCATCCCGGCCGCCCCGGTGACCACCCGGCCGTCGACCACCACCGCGCCGCCGAGACCGGTACCGACGATCGCCGCCACCGACGACCGGGTCGCCGCGTCGGCTCCGAAGTGGACGTGGTGGGCGTAGAGCGCGGCGGCGTTGCCGTCGTTGTGGTAGATCACCGGCAGTCCGAGCCGCCGCTCCAGCGCGCCGCGCACGTCGAAGCCGTGCCAGGCCGGCTGGGCGAAGTTCGTCGAGCCCCGCGACGAGATGACGCCCGTCGCGCTGGCCGGGCCCGGGGTGTCCAACCCGACCGCCCGGACCAGCCCCCGGGGCACCCCGGCGTGGGCCAGCACCCCGTCGAACGCGCCGGCCAGCGCCTCGATAGCCGCCTGCGGGCCGGCGGTCACCTCGCTGGGGGTCTCCACCAGCCCGTCGACCAGGAACCGGCCGTCCAGACTCAGCACCGTGGCGTTGTTGCTGGTGCCACCGTTGTCGAGGCCGACCACCACCGGCACGTCCACGCTGACCATCCGCCACCTCCGACCGGGCCTGCTGCGAGGTTAGTTCCCGTTCCCACCGCCCGTCACGCCCCACGTGCGGCAATCCCGCCCGGCACCCGCCCGGCCGGCGACCGGCCCCGCGCTGGGACCACCGGCCCCGCGCCGGCGGCCCGGGGCCGGCCCGACGACACGGGACCCGCTCGGCGACACGGGGCCGGCTCGGCGGCTCACTCCGGCCGGCGGGCCAGGACCCCTGTCGCGTCCCACCGGTCGGCGTGCAGGACCCTCGGCAGCAGCCCCAGGCCGGTCATCGCCGCACAGAGCGCCTCTGCCTGCCCGGCGCTGACCTCCACCACCAGGTGCCCGCCGGGCCGCAGCCAGTCGACCGCACCGGCGGCGACCCGACGCAGCACGGCCAGCCCGTCGACGCCCCCGTCCAACGCCACCGCCGCCTCGTGCAGCCGGGCCTCCGCCGGCATCAGCGCCACCGCCGGGGTCGGCACGTAGGGAGCATTGGCGACCACCACGTCCAGCCGGCCCCGCCAGTGCGCCGGCAGCGGGTCGTACAGGTCGCCCCGCACGACGGTGACGTCCCGGCCGGCCAGGTTGCGGCGGGCGCAGGCCACGGCGGCCGGGTCGACGTCGACGGCGGCGAGCCAGCGCGGGGCGAGCCGGTCGACGAGCGCCACGCTGATCGCCCCCGACCCGCAGCAGAGGTCGACCAGCGCCGGGGCCGGCCCGGCGACCGACGCGGCGGCCTCCACCAGCAGCGCGGTCCGGGCCCGGGGGACGAACACCCCCGGGTCGACGGCGACCCGACGGCCGCAGAACTCGGCCCAGCCGAGCAGGTGTTCCAACGGTTCACCGGCGATCCGCCGGTCGGTGAGGGCGGTGAGCGCCTGCGGCGAGTCGGCGGCGGCGGTGAGCAGCGCGGCCTCGTCCTCGGCGTAGACGCAGCCGGCGGCGCGCAGCCGGGCGACGAGGGCGGCGGGGTCGTGGGGAAACGGATCGGATGCCATGGTGATGCCTTTCGGGAGCGCACGTCGGCGCTCCCACCGTCGCTACCGCGGCGACGGAGCTCCGTTGCCGCAGCGACGGGCCTCGACGGGGAGCGCCGGTCCTGACGTCTGGTGGATCGGACTCACCTCCTCCGGTCGGGGCCCGGGTGGGCCGGCATCACGATAGCGGACCGGCCGCCCCCGCGTCGTCCAGTGCGGCGGTCACGTCGGCGACCAGGTCGGCGGTGTCCTCCACCCCGCAGGAGAGCCGGACGAACCCGGGGGCGGTGTCGTCGCCCCACTGCGCCCGCCGGTCGGCGCTGGTGTGCAGGCCACCGAACGAGGTCGCGGCGGCGACCAGCCGGGACGCGGCCACGAACCGGGCCACCCGGTCGGCGTCGCCGAGGTCGAACGAGAGCACTCCCGGCATCCGGCGCAGCTGCCGCGACGCCACCGGGTACGCCGGGTCCTCCGGACGGCCCGGCCACCGCAGCCCGGTCACGTCGGGCCGGCCGGCGAGCAGCTCGACCAGCGCCGCCGCGTTGGCGGACTGCCGGGCCAGCCGCAGGTCCAGGGTGGCCAGCGAGCGGTGGGCCAGCCAGGCGTCGAACGCCCCGGGCACCGCGCCGGTGGTGGTGCGCCACCCGGTCCCCGTCTCCAGCAGCTCCGCCGACCGGGCCGCCACGTAGCCGAGCAGCAGATCGGAGTGGCCGGTCAACGCCTTGGTGCCGGAGGCGACCACCAGGTCCGCGCCGAGGTCCAACGGGCGCTGCCCCAGCGGGGTGGCGGTGGTGTTGTCCACCGCCACCAGCGCGCCGGCCGCGTGCGCCGCGTCGGCCACGGCGGCGATGTCGGCCACGTCCAGTCCCGGGTTCGCCGGGGTCTCCAGCAGCACCAGCCGTACGTCGTCGAACGACGGGTACGGCCCGGCGGTGGGCACGAAGCCGACCCGTACCCCCATCCCGGCGAGGGTGGCGGTGGCGAACGCCCGGACCGGGAAGTAGCCGTCGGCGGGCAGCAGCACGGTGTCGCCGGGGCGCAGCACGGCCAGCAGCAGCCCGGTGATGGCGGCCTGCCCGGAGGCGAACACCCGGCAGTCGCCGCCCTCCAGCTCGCCGATGGCCGCCTCCAGTAGCCGCCGGGTCGGATTGTCCGGCCGGCCGTAGCCGTTCGGTGTCGCCGCCGGCCCCTGCCACGGGTCGAGGTGGTAGGGCGCGGCGAAGACCGGGCCGGGCAGGAACGGCTGCCCCGGCTCCGGCTCGGGCAGCCCGGCGTGCACGCACCGGGTGCCGTCGTGCCAGTGCGTCGTCGGGTCGCCCGGCCCGGTCGGCGGGCCGCTCACTCGTACGACTCCGGCTTGGCGGTCCGGCTCATCAGTGTGTCCACCGCGAGTCTCGGGTCCATCCCCTCGTGGCAGATCCGCTCGATCTGTTCGGTGATCGGCATCTCCACCCCGTGCGCGCGGGCCAAGTCCCGGATGGCCAGGCAGCTCTTGACCCCCTCGGCGGTCTGCCGGGTGGCCGCCTGCGCCTGCTCCAGCGTCTCCCCCCGCCCCAGGTGCTCGCCGAAGGTGCGGTTGCGGGCCAGCGGCGACGAGCAGGAGGCCACCAGGTCCCCCATCCCGGCCAGACCGGCGAAGGTGATCGGGTCGGCGCCGAGCGCCACCCCCAGCCGGGCGGTCTCGGCCAGCCCCCGGGTCATCAGCATGGCCCGGGTGTTGTCGCCGAATCCCATCGCGGTGGCGATCCCGTACGACAGCGCGATCACGTTCTTGACCGCCCCGCCCAGCTCGCAGCCGATCACGTCGTCGTTGGTGTACGGCCGGAAGTACGGGGTGCGGATCGACTGCTGTACCAGCTCGGTGCGGCGGGCGTCGGTGCCGGCGACCACCGTCGCGGCCGGCTGTTCGACGGCGATCTCGGGGGCCAGGTTGGGGCCGGAGACCACCACCACCCGGTCCGGGGTGACCCGGGCGGTCTCCACGATCACCTCGCTCATCCGCCGGGTGGTGCCCAGCTCGATCCCCTTCATCAGGGAGACGAGGGTGGCGTCCGGGGCGAGGTGGCCGGCCCACTCGGCGAGGTTGCCGCGCAGCGTCTGCGACGGCACCGACAGCACCACCAGTTCCGCACCGGAGATCGCCTTGGCCGCGTCGCCGGTCGCGGTGACCCGGTCGGGCAGCCGCAGCTCCGGCAGGTAGTCGGGGTTACGCCGGTGGGTGCGGATCGCCTCGACGACCTGCTCCCGCCGGGCGAGGATGGTCACCTCCCGACCGGCGTCGGCGAGGATCTTGGCGAACGCCGTCCCCCAGGAACCGGCCCCCAGCACCGCCACGTGCCCGCTCACGCCACCCCTGCCCCTGCGTCGCACCGGTCGATCCACTGGCTCATTCGGTCCCCTCGGAAGTACGCGGACGGACGGGACGTTCCCACAGCGGCGGCGGTGTGCCACCCCGGACCCCGGCGAGCAGGTCCCGCAGGGTCAGCATGATCTGGTCGGTCATCTCCTCCAGCACCACCCGGCTGGGGGTGGCCCCCGCCCAGCGGCCGAGGTCGACCGGCGGGCCGGCCAGCACCGTCACCGGGGTCCGGGGCCGCAGGCCCACCCGGCTGGTCCGCGGGTCGAAGAGCCGTTCCGGGCCCCACATCACCACCGGGACCACCGGCGCGCCGGTGGCCAGGGCCAGCCGGGCCGCCCCGGTCTTGCCCCTCATCGGCCACAGGTCCGGCTCCCGGGTGATGGTGCCCTCCGGATAGATCACCACCGCGCCTCCGGCGTCCAGCGCGGCGACCAGCCGGTCCAGCGACTTGACCGCGGTGGCGGTCTCCCGTTCCACCGGGATCTGCCGGCAGCGGTGCAGGATGTAGCCGACCACCGGCACCCGGAACACGCTGGCCTTGCCGAGGAACTGCGGCCACCGCCCGGCCTCGTAGATGAAGTGGGCGCAGACCAGCGGGTCGGCGTGCGAGATGTGGTTGGGCACGATGATGACGCCCCCGGGGCGGCGTAGCTGCTCGATCCCGTGCCAGGTGCGCCGGGTCCAGGCCAGCATCACGGGCTTGACCAGCGCCACGGCGAACCGTCGCCAGAAACCCAGCCTGCGCCGTGCCACCGTGCCTCCTCGTCACCCCACCCGCGTGCCGCACCCCCACCGTTGCGTGCCCGCAGCGGAAATCATGCCTGCTCGTCCCGGGTACGGCCAGTGCGGGTACCACCGCCGCCGCTGGCAGGATTGTCGACGTGGGCCAGGCGAGGTGGGTGGCGGTGGTGCCGGTGAAGCGGCTCCACGCGGCGAAGAGCCGGTTGCGGGGGGCGCTGCCGGCCGTACCGCACGAGGAGCTGGCGCTGGCGCTGGTGGCCGACACGGTCGGCGCGGTGCTGGCCTGCCCGGCGGTGGCCGAGGTGCTGGTGGTCACCGCCGACCCGCGGGTGGCCGCGACGGTCGGCGCGGCCGGCGCGCGGGTGGTGCCGGACCACCCGGACGCCGGGTTGAACGCCGCCCTGCGGCACGGCGCGCACGCGGCGGCCGACGACGGCCGGAGCTGGCTGGCCGCCCTCACCGCCGACCTGCCGGCGCTGCGCCCGGCCGAACTGGCCGCCGCGCTGCACGCGGTCGGCACCGGCCCGACGGGGGTACGCCGGTTCGTGGCCGACGCCCCCGGTACCGGGACCGTGCTGCTCACCACACCTCCCGGGGTGCCGCTTGCGCCCCGGTTCGGGGCCGGCTCGGCGGCGGCGCACCTGGCCTCCGGGGCGGTGCCGCTGCCCGGTGCCTGGCCGAGCCTGCGCCGCGACGTGGACACCGCCGCCGACCTGGCCGACGCGGCCCGGCTCGGTCTCGGCCCGGCGACCGGCGCGCTCACCGGTGTCGGCCCGGCAGCCCCCGGCCGGCGGCCCCGCGCCGACCGGCCGGTGTACGGTGCTGGCATGCAGGGCACCGTGGCGACCTTCGACGCGCAGAGCCGCACCGGCGTGCTGCTGCTCGACGACGGCACCGAGCTGCCCTTTCCGGCCCGCGCCTTCGACGCCTCCGGGCTGCGGCTGCTCCGTCTCGGCCAGCGGTTGACGGTGCACACCGATCCGGACGGCGGGGTCGTCCGGGTGACGTTGCCGACGATGGTCTGAACAACGCGGCCCAAGTTCATTTTGCGTTAACCGTAATCGGGTGATTATGAGCGGGTGAGCACCCCTCGCGAGCACCCCACCAGCCCGTCCGCCGCCACCGACCCGACCCGCAACGGCACCCGCCGTCGCAGCGGTTCCCGCACCCGCCGCGCCCCGGAGGAGGTCTCCGCCACGGCCCCCGACTCCCCGGGCGCCAGCGCCGCCGGGGCCTCCGCCGGCCTGGACGAGGTGCTCGACACCGACGACCGCCCCGCCGACGGCGTCCCGGCCGGCGGCGAGGGGTCGACGGGCGACGGGCCGCCCGCCGTCGCGCCGCTGCCGGCGGACCCGTTCCTCAACCGGGAGCTGTCCTGGCTCGACTTCAACGGCCGGGTGCTGGCCCTGGCCGAGGACCCGCGCACGCCGCTGCTGGAACGGGCCAAGTTCCTGGCCATCTTCGCCAGCAACCTCGACGAGTTCTACATGGTGCGGGTGGCCGGGCTCAAGCGCCGGCTCTCCGCCGGCCTGCCGGTACGCGGCGGGGACCGGCTGCCGCTGCGCACCCAGCTGGAGCGGATCACCGAGTGCGCCGCCGGGCTGGTCGCCCGGCAGGCCGCCTGCTTCGTCGACGACCTGCTGCCGCAGCTCGCCCGGGAGGACATCCGGATCATCCGCTGGGCGGAGCTGGACGACCCGGAGCGGGAACGGCTGCGCACCTACTTCCGGGAACACATCTTCCCGGTGCTCACCCCGCTCGCGGTGGACCCGGCGCACCCGTTCCCGTACATCTCCGGGCGGTCGCTGAACCTGGCGGTGGCGGTGCGGGACCCCGACGGCGGGTCGGAGCTGTTCGCCCGGGTGAAGGTGCCCAACAACGTGCCCCGCTTCGTCCGGGTGGGCCGGGACCAGCCGGGGCTGCGGATGCTGCCCGTGGAGGACCTCATCTCGGTGCACCTGGGGCAGCTCTTCTCCGGAATGCAGGTGGTCGAGTGCCACCTGTTCCGGGTCACCCGCAACGCCGAGGTGGAGGTCGACGAGGACCGCGACGAGGACCTGCTCCAGGCCCTCGAACGGGAGCTGGCCCGGCGGCGGTTCGGCCCGCCCGTCCGGCTGGAGGTCGCCGCCTCCATCTCCGACCACATGCTGGAGCTGCTGGTCCGCGAGCTGGACATGGACGACCACGACGTGCTGCGGGTGCCCGGCCTGCTGGACCTGTCGGCGCTGTGGCAGCTCTACGGCGAGGCGGACCGCCCCGACCTGAAGGACAAGCCGTTCGTGCCGGCCACCCACCCCCGGCTGGCCGAGGGCGAGGTGCCGCGCAGCGTCTTCGCCACCCTGCGCGACGGCGACGTGCTGGTGCACCACCCGTACCACTCGTTCGCCACCAGCGTGCAGCGCTTCGTCGAGCAGGCCGCCGCCGACCCGAACGTGCTGGCCATCAAGCAGACCCTCTACCGCACCAGCGGCGACTCCCCGATCGTCGACGCGCTTGTCGACGCCGCCGCCGCCGGCAAGCAGGTGGTGGTGCTGGTGGAGCTGAAGGCGCGCTTCGACGAGGTGGCGAACATCGGCTGGGCGCGCACCCTGGAACGGGCCGGCTGCCACGTCGTGTACGGCCTGGTCGGGCTCAAGACGCACTGCAAGACCGCCCTGGTGGTACGCCAGGAGGGCAACCAGATCCGCCGGTACTGCCACATCGGCACCGGCAACTACCACCCCAAGACCGCCCGGCTGTACGAGGACTTCGGCGTGCTCACCGCCGACCCGGAGATCGGCGCAGACCTGACCGACCTGTTCAACGTGCTCACCGGCTACAGCCGGCAGACCGCGTACCGGCGGCTGCTGGTGGCCCCGCAGGGCATCCGCAGCGGGTTGGTGGAGCGGATCGAGCGGGAGATCGCACACGTCCGGCTGGGCATGCCGGGGCTGGTGCAGTTCAAGGTGAACTCGCTGGTCGACGAGGAGATCACCGACGCGCTCTACCGGGCGTCGCAGGCCGGGGTGCACGTGGACCTGCTGATCCGGGGCATGTGCACGTTGCGGCCGGGGGTGCCGGGGTTGTCGGAGAACATCCGGGTCCGCTCGATCCTCGGCCGGTTCCTGGAACACTCGCGGATCTTCCGGTTCGGCAACAACGGCGACGCCGAGTTCTGGATGGGGTCGGCCGACCTGATGCACCGCAACCTCGACCGCCGGGTGGAGGCGCTGGTGCAGGTCAGCGACCCGGTCGCCCGCGCCGAGCTGGACCAGGTGATGACCACCGCGATGAGCCCGGACGTGGACGCGTTCGAGCTGGCCGCCGATGGCAGCTGGAGCCGGCGGACCGGCACCCCCGAAGAGCCGCTGCACGACCTGCAGGAGCTGCTGCTGCGCCGGGTGGGCGGTTCCGACGGCTGAGCCGGGCGGCCGGCCGGTACGGGGGATCGCCCGGACGTAGGGTGATCGGATGGTGGACGAGGAGCCGGTCGGCATCCGGGCGGCCGGTGGGGTGGCATGGCGGCCGACCGACGACGGCGGGATCGAGGTCTGCCTGGTGCACCGGCCCCGCTACGGCGACTGGTCGCTGCCCAAGGGCAAGCTGGAACGGGGCGAGCATCCGTTGCTGGCCGCCGTGCGGGAGGTGGCCGAGGAGTCCGACGTCCGCGCGGTGCCGCAGGTCCGGCTGCCCAGCGTGCGGTACCGCAGTGAGGGCCGACCCAAGCTGGTCGACTACTGGTCGATGCGGGCCGTGGGCACCGGCGGGTTCCAGCCGGGCACCGAGGTCGACGACGTGTGCTGGCTCGACGTCGACGCGGCGGTCGCCCGGGTGAGCTACCCGCACGACGCGCAGGTGCTGGCCGCGTTCGCCACCCTGCCCCGGGTCACCGGCACGGTGGCGCTGGTACGGCACGCGCACGCCGGCAGGCGGGCCACCTGGTCGGGGCCGGACACCGGCCGCCCGTTGGACGCCGAGGGGGTCACCCAGGCGCAGGCGTTGGCCCCGCTGGTCGCCCTGGTCCAGCCGGTACGGCTGCTGTCGGCCTCGCCCCGCCGGTGCGTGCAGACCCTCGGGCCGGCGGCCGCCGCGCTGGGCCTGCCGATCGAGGTGTGCGGCGACTTCGACGAGCCGCAGCCGGGCCAGCAGGTCGACGAGTGCGCGTTGGCCGCCGCCGGCCGGCTGGTCGAGCTGGCCGCCACCGGGCAGCCGGTCGGGGTGTGCAGCCAGGGCAAGGTGATCCCGGGCGCGTTGGCCCGGCTGGCGGGACGCGACGACGACTTCGACACCGCCAAGGGCGGCGGCTGGCTGCTCGCCTTCACCGCCGACGGGCTGCTCGCCGCCGACCGGTTCTGAACACACGGACGGGGGGGCCCCCGGCCCGGGGGCGGCCCGCGGGGGGGGGCCCCGGGGTGCGCCGGGCGGCGGGCCGGCGGGGCGGGGGGGTGTGGGGTGGGGGCGGTGTAGC
>NZ_JBMDWU010000148.1:0-6207 GCF_048594385.1 Micromonospora sp.
ACGCCCTTGATGCCGGCGGCGATCCGGGTCCAGCGCTGGTTGTCCTCGGCGAGGCTGCGGTGCAGCACCTGGAGGATGACCGCGTACTCCTCGGAGTCGGCGGTCTCGACCGCCGGGACCGTACCGGCCTTCTCGAACTCGACGCCCTTGTGCACCAGCAGGGTGGCGTCACCGCCGTCGTCGAGGATCATGTTCGGGCCCTGCCCGTCCGGCCAGGCGAGCACCTGCTCGGTGCACCACCAGTACTCCTCGAGGCTCTCGCCCTTCCAGGCGTAGACCGGGACGCCGGAGGGCGCCTCCGGGGTGCCCTCGGGGCCGACCACGATCGCCGCGGCGGCGTGGTCCTGGGTGGAGAAGATGTTGCAGGACGCCCAGCGGACCTGCGCGCCGAGGGCGACCAGCGTCTCGATCAGGACGGCGGTCTGGATGGTCATGTGCAGCGAACCGGTGATCCGGGCGCCGGCGAGGGGCTGGGCGTCGGCGAATTCGCGGCGGATCGCCATCAGGCCGGGCATCTCGTGCTCGGCGAGGCGGATCTCCTTGCGCCCGAACTCGGCGAGCGACAGATCCGCCACCTTGTAGTCGCCCTCGGCGAGGGTGCTCGGCCGGGCGTCGCTGGATGACGCCGGGAGGGTGCTGGTCATGAAGGCTCCTGTCGAACGATGGCTGCGCGACCATCCACCTTACGCCCGCCTCCTCGCGGCGCACTGTGGGCCGCCTCGAGACAGCGCACGGGGCGGTCGGCATGGGACGAAACCTCGTCCACCTGCCGGCCGCCCCGTGCATCCCCCCGGTTTGGTTACCCCCGCGCGCCGCCGGACCTTCATCGCGACAACGCTGCGTACTCATGAGATTACCGTGAGACACGGATCAGTCAAGCAATTCGGGAAAGTCGGACTTGCGGCGTGGCGCAGGTCGCTGCGCGGTGCCGTCAGCCGCCGCACGTGGCGACGAACGCCGTGCCCGTACCGGACAGCACCAGCGCCGCACCCGCGGCCGTGCCCACGGCGGCCTGCCCCGGGCCGAGCATCACCGCCCCCTGGCCGTCGTCCACCCCGACCTTGCCCTGGTGGCAGAACACCACCCGGGGGCCGGGCAGCGGCAGCCGGACCTCCGGCCCGGCCGCGTCCACCGTCACCCGGTGCAGCGCGAAGTCGTCCACCGGCACCGGCCAGCAGACCACCCCGGGCGTCACCGACCGGGCGACGAGGACCGGCTCGTCCAGCACCTCGAACCGCAGCACCCGCAGCAACTCGTCGACGTCCACGTGCTTCGGGGTCAGCCCGCCGCGCAGCACGTTGTCACTGGCCGCCATGATCTCCACACCGGTGCCGCTCAGGTAGGCGTGCAGGTTGCCGGCCGGCATCCAGATCGCCTCCCCCGGCGTCAACCGCACGTGGTGCAGCAGCAGCGCCACCAGCACCCCCGGATCGGCCGGGTAGCGGGTCGCCAGGTCCCGGGCCAGCTCCGCGTCCGGCCCGCCGGCGTCCGCCGTGCGCACCGCCTCGACCAGCCCGGCACGGTCGGCGTCCGGCCAGCTCAGCAGCGCGCGTACGGCCTCCCGCAGCCCCGCCGGCCCGGCCCGCAGCGCGGCCACCACCGGCGACAACTCCGGTACGCCGAACCCGGCCAACGCCGTCGCCGACACCTGCGGATCCCGGAACCCGCAGAGCGCGTCGAACGGCGTCAACGCCACAAGCAACTCCGGCTTGTGGTACGGGTCGACGTAGTTGCGCGGCCCCCGTGCCCGCCCCACCACCCCGTCGACCCACCCGTCACCGGCCTGCCCTGCCCCGGCCTGCCCGGCACCTGCCCGCTCGACGTCAGCCTGCTCGGCGGCGTAGCCGGCGCGGGCCTGCTCGGCGTCGGGGTGGGCCTGCAGGCTCAACGGGGCGTCCGCGGCGAGCACCTTCAACAGGAACGGCAGCCGGGTGCCGAACCGGCCGACCACCTCCGTGCCGAGCCAGTGGTCCGGCTCGGCGACCAGCAGGTCGGTCAGGCTCACCCGCGCACCGTCCCGGTCGACCATGGCCGGGCCACCCGGATGGGCGCCCAGCCACAGCTCCGCCTCCGGGCCGTCGGTCGGCGCCGGTCGCCCCTGCAACTCGGCGAGCGCCGAGCGGGACCCCCAGGCGTAGTCGCGGATCGACCCGTGCAGCAGTTCCACGGTCAGCCTCCGGCCCGCCCGGCCACCTCACTCGCCCCACCCGCCGGTGCCGCGGCGGTCGGCGCGGCCGTGCCGGTGCCCGCCCGCTCGGCGGCGCCGCGGTATATGTCCGGCTCCAGATAGATCACCCGGGCGATCGGCACGGCCGCGCGGATGCGCGCCTCGACCGCGTTGATGCCCCGGGCCAGTTCCTCGGCGCTCTCCCAGGCCGGCACGCCGATCTTCGCGGCCACCATCAGCTCCTCCGGGCCGAGGTAGAGCGTCTTCATGTGGATGATCCGCTCGACCTCGGGGCCGTCGGTGACGGCCCGCTCGATCGTCGCCAGGTCGCCCGGGTCGGCACCCTCGCCGAGCAGCAGGCTCTTCGTCTCGATCGCCAGCACGATCGCGATGATCACCAGCAGCACACCGATCATCGCGGTGCCCGCGGCGTCCCACATGCCGTTGCCGGTGATCAGCGTCAGCCCCACACCGAACAGCGCGAGCACCAGACCGACCAGCGCGCCGAAGTCCTCCAGCAGCACCACCGGAAGCTCCGGCGCCTTGGCCCGACGGATGAAGTTCACCCAGGACTGGCTACCCCGGGTGTGGTTCGACTCCTTGATCGCCGTACGGAAGGAGAAGCCCTCCATCACGATCGCGGCCAGCAGCACCGTCACCGGCACCCACTGCCACGCGGTGATCGGGTGCGGGTCGGCCGCCTTGTGCCACGCCTCGTAGAGCGCGAACAGGCCACCGAGGCTGAACAGCACGATCGACACGATGAACGCGTAGATGTAGCGCTCCCGGCCGTACCCGAAGGGGTGCTCCGGGGTGGCCGCCCGCTTGGCCCGCTTGCCACCGAGCAGCAGCAGCGCCTGGTTGCCCGAGTCGGCCACCGAGTGGATCGACTCCGCCAGCATCGACGACGAACTGGTCAGCAGGAACGCGATGAACTTGGTGATGGCGATACCGATGTTCGCCAGCAGAGCGGCGATGATCGCCTTGGTACCGCCGTTCGCGCTCACTGGTTCGACAGCTCCTTCATCTCGGTGACGGCCGGAACGGCCATCGGGTCCAGCCCGTGGGCCAGGGCAAGATAGACCGACGCGAAGTCGGGCACCGCGACGAGGGAGGCGAGCCGTTCCAGCGCGGAGCCGCCCTCGGCGGTGACCACGTCGCAGCGCACCCCGCGCCGCTCGGCGAGGGTCTGCACCGCGTCGGCACGACGCTCCTCGACGGCCAGCGGCTCGTCGGTGTCGTCGTCGGCGTTGAGGCCACCGTCACGCAGCAGCACCAGCCGCAGCCGGGTCGGATCGGGCTCGACCTCGTCGGGGTCGGCGAAGATGTCCCGCGTCGACTCCACCAGACCACCGAAGACGCCGTCGAGCAGGCCGACCCGGCCCCGACCGGCCTCACCCAGCGCCCCGGCGACCACCGGGTAGCGGGCGTTGGCCGACAGCGTGTCACCGAAACGGCGGGCCGCCACGGTGGCCAGCGGGGACGAACCCCAGACGATCGGAATCGACCCGGCCAGCCCGAGGGCCAGCGACTTCGCCGGGTTGACGAAGGACTCGGCGGTCGACCGGCACCGGTCGGCGTCGGCGTCCAGCCGGGCCGCCGTCTCGGCCAGATCCGCCTCGTTGACCTTCACCAGGCCGAGCGTACGGGCGGCGAGCAGAACCGGCACGGTGAGCGCCCAGAGGCTGGCGCGGGCCGGGGCACGACGGGGCACCGGGATGAACGGCGCACGGGCCCGCTCGGCCACCGACTGCAACTGCGAGTCGGGCGCGCCCACCGCGACCAGCCGGGCACCCCGACGGTGCGCGGCCTCGGCGGCGCCCAACGCCTCCGGGCTGCGGCCGGACGCGCTGACCGCGATCACCACGTCGGCCGCGCCGACCCAGCCGGGCACCCCGGCACTGCGGTGCGGGATCACCGGCCCCGGGCAGCGCGGCCCGGCGACCGTGGCCAGCACGTCCCCGGTACGCCCGGCGGTGCCGATGCCGGCGATGACGACCGCACGCGGGCGGCCCTCGTCCTCCAGCAGCGCCAGGTTGGCCTCGGCGGCCAGCGCGGCGGACTCCCGCACCTGGGCCCCGGCCGAGGCGGTGAAGCGCAGCATGCCGCCCGGATCATGGGCGGCGACCGCGTCCGGGTCGTCCAGGATCGACTCGTCGGCCACCCGCCGGCCGCTGACGCCGGCCGTTCCGTCCATCACCGCTGCGCCTCCGGCCCGCCACGAGCCTCGTCCAGCAGCAGCACCGGCACGTCGTCGCGCACCTCGAAGATGCGACCGCACTGCGTGCAGGTGAGGGTCTGGGCCTGAGCGTCGTAGTCCAGCGGTGCGTGGTGTGTGTCCGGGCAGGCGAGGATTTCGAGCAACTGCGGGTCCAGGGCCACGGCGCGGCTCCTTCCACGTGTGTGGTCTGTGCCGGTCGGCGGTGCCGACCGGCGGAGGGGATCTTATCGGCGAACCCGCTCCAGCACCTCGTCGCGCAGCGAGGTCATCCGCTGCTCGGTCGGACCTTCGACGTTGAGCCGCAGCAGCGGCTCGGTGTTGGACGCGCGCAGGGTGACCCACGCGCCGTCGGGGAACCGCAGGGTGAGCCCGTCCAACTCGTCGGCCTCCGCCTGCGGGTACGCCGCCCGCACCGCCGCGACCCGGGCTTCCTGGTCGGTGACCGTGGAGTTGATCTCGCCGGAGGCGACGTACCGTTCGTAGACGCTGGCCAGCAGGGACAGCGGCTGGGACTGCTCACCGAGGGCGGCCAGGGTGTGCATGGCGGCGAGCATGCCGGTGTCGGCGAACCAGAAGTCCCGGAAGTAGTAGTGCGCCGAGTGCTCCCCACCGAAGATCGCGTTGGTCCGGGCCATCTCGGCCTTGATGAAGGAGTGCCCCACCCGGGCCACCACCGGCACGCCCCCGTGCTCACGGATGATCTCCGGTACGGCCCGGGAGGTGATCAGGTTGTGGATCACCGTGGACCCCGGGTGCTTGGCCAGCTCGCGGGCGGCGACCAGGGCGGTGATCGCCGACGGGGAGACCGGCTCGCCCCGCTCGTCGATCACGAAGCACCGGTCGGCGTCGCCGTCGAAGGCCAGGCCGAGGTCGGCGGAGTGGGTCACCACGGCCCGCTGGAGGTCGACCAGGTTCCTCGGGTCGAGCGGGTTGGCCTCGTGGTTGGGGAAGGTGCCGTCCAGCTCGAAGTAGAGCGGCACGATCTCCAGCGGCAGGGCCGGCAACGCCGCGTCGCCGAGCACGCTCGGCACCGTGTAGCCGCCCATCCCGTTGCCGGCGTCCACCACCACCTTGAGCGGACGGATGGTCGACAGGTCGACCAGTTTGCGCAGGTGGGCCGCGTAGTCGGGGAGCAGGTCACGCCGGTCGACGGGGGCCGGCGACGCGGCGGCCGGCCGGGTGCCGGCGTCCAGCAGCGCCTGGGCGCGGGCCCGGATGTCGGCCAGGCCGCTGTCCTGGCCGATCGGGCGGGCCCCGGAGCGGCACATCTTGATGCCGTTGTACTGCGCCGGGTTGTGGCTGGCGGTGAACATCGCCCCGGGCAGGCCGAGCGCGCCGGAGGCGTAGTAGAGCATGTCGGTGGAGGCGAGCCCCAACTCGATCACGGCCCGCCCCTCGGCCCGCACGCCGTCGGCGAAGGCGGCGGCCAGCCCCGGGCCGGTGGCCCGCATGTCGTGCGCGATCAGCACGGCACCGTCCGGCTCGCCGGCCTCGTCGAGCACCCGGGTGAGGGCGGCACCGAGGGCTTCGGCGACCCGCTCGTCCCACTGGTCGGGCACCGTCCCACGGACGTCGTACGCCTTCACGATCTGGGACAGGTCAGACACCGGTTTCAGCTCCTCGACAGGGGTCGTCAACGACCCTGAGCGTATCGGAGCGGTGGCGTCCGTCCCCTCCTAGCCGGGGAGCTCGGGCATGATCGTCGTCGCTTCGCCGCCGGTGGCGGGCGGTGACGCCGGCCGGCCCGGTGCGGGCGGCGCGGCGGCCGGCGGGGTCGGGGCGGCGGGCGGTGGGGCCGGGACGGGGGCCGGCGCGGTCG
>NZ_JBMDWU010000149.1:0-17752 GCF_048594385.1 Micromonospora sp.
AACTTTCCTTCTGCGCGATCGTGGGCCCCGGCGCGCGGCGCGCGGGGGCCCGGGGTTACGGGTTGAACACACCATTCACCGACAGGTTCGTCGGGTTCTCTTCTCCGCACCCTGCCGCTGTCAGCAGGTGGTGCGAGGATCGCATAAGCGTGACCGGAGACCACCTCGCGTTCAAAGTGATTACGGTGTCCACCGCAGAACGGGAACTACGTCCTGACGGCGGGCGATCCAACGGCGTCAAACCCTCCCTTTCCTCTCCTTCTCACCAGCTACGGTGCTATCCGTCGATGTCGGAGCCCCACGCGACTTCATGGCCCCGCACATGTGCGGCGGATCCTGTTGCATCAGGCAGCGCCCCGAACCGTGCACCGGCCCCGCCTGCATTGCCCTGACCTGGAATTACGTCAAGGTCTTGTCGTGCACGTGCGGTGTTTCCCACGGTGTGGTTCCACCACGGCTGCCGAGCGGGCCACGAGAACCTCCGGGCTCTGCTCCGACGCTCGGCCTGTCACGTCGGCGCCTTCAACCGATCTTCGTCGTCAACGGGACAAAGACTAACCAGGGCCACCGGGAATGTCTAGTCTCCAGAGACCAGATTTTCTGGACCGCTCCCCGCAGCCCTCGCCGACCGGGCGGTCGACACGTGACGCACGGGCACCACCGTGGCCGCACCACGGCCGGCCCGTGACGCCGCAGGACGGGTACGGGAGCGGTCGACGTGCTCGTCGACCGCACGCTGCGGCGGTGGACCGGAGCCGCCGCTGGTCCGCCGCCGTACTAGGGTGCTTTCCGGGGCAAAGTGTCCGGGTGGGGCAAGGAGGTCCGATGCGGCAGGCCAAACGGCTGAAGAGCGTCCGGTACGACATCCGCGGGCCGGTGCTGCGGCGGGCACAGGAGATGGAGGCCGCCGGCCACCGGATCCTCAAGCTGAACCTGGGCAACCCGGCACCCTGGGGGCTGGCCACCCCCGGGCCGATCGTCGCCGACGTGGTGCAGAACCTCGTCGAGGCGCAGGGCTACAGCGACGCCCGGGGCATCTACTCGGCGCGGGTCGCCGTCGCCCAGCGGTACCAGAACCTGGGCGTGACCGACGTCCAGCCGGACGACGTGCTGCTCGGCAACGGGGTCTCCGAGCTGATCATGATGGTGTTGCAGGCGCTGCTCGACTCCGGCGACGAGGTGCTGGTGCCCAGCCCGGACTACCCGCTCTGGACCGCCGCGGTCAACCTGTGCGGCGGGCAGGCCGTGCACTACCGCTGCGACGAGAGCGCCGGCTGGCAACCCGACCTGGAGCACCTGGCCTCGCGGATCACCGAACGTACCCGCGCCCTCGTGGTGATCAACCCGAACAACCCGACCGGCGCGGTGTACTCGGAGCAGACCCTGCTCGGCATGATCGAACTGGCCCGCCGGCACGGCCTGATGATCTTCGCCGACGAGATCTACGACCGGATCGTGTACGACGGCGCCACCCACCACACGCTCGCGGCGCTCGCCCCGGACGTGCCGGTGGTCAGCATGGGCGGCCTGTCGAAGGTCTACCGGGCCGCCGGCTTCCGCTCCGGCTGGCTCGCCACCAGCGGGTTCACCGGCACCGACACGGACTACCTGAACGGGCTGCAACTGCTGGCCAACCTCCGGGTCTGCCCGAACGTGCCGGCCCAGCACGCCATCCAGACGGCGCTCGGCGGCTACCAGAGCATCGACGAGCTGATCCGGCCCGGCGGGCGTCTGCTCGAACAGCGCGACCACGCCTGGCGCGAGGTCGTCTCGATCCCCGGCGTCGACTGCGTCAAGCCGGAGGGCGCGCTGTACCTCTTCGCCCGCCTCGATCCGGCCGTCCACAAGATCCACGACGACGAGAAGCTCGTGATCGACCTGCTGGAGCAGCAGCATCTGCTGATCTCGCACGGCAGCGGCTTCAACATCGACACCCCGGACCACCTGCGCATGGTGTTCCTGGCCCCGACCGACGTCCTCGACGACGCGATCGGGCGCATCCGCACCTTCCTGTCCACCTACCGGCAGTAGGAGGCGCCCGCTACCAGCTCACCACCAGCCTGCTCAGGCCGCCGGTCGTGGGCGAGAGGATGGACCGATGACCGAGAAGTCGACCGTGGCGGTGCTGGGCGCGGGCATCATGGGTGCCGCCATGGCCCGCAACCTCGTCCGGGCGGGGCACGTCGTCCGCGTGTGGAACCGGTCCCCGGAGAAGGCGGCGGGGACCGGCGCGACCGTGGCGCAGACCCCGGCCGACGCCGTACGTGACGCCGACGTGATCATCACGATGCTGTACGACGGGGCGACCGTCCGCGAGGTGATCGGGCGGGCCGCACCCGGGCTGAAGGCGGGCGCGGCCTGGCTGCAGACCACCACCGTGGGCCTGGCCGACACGGCCGGGTTCGCCGAGATCGCCGCCGAGCACCGGGTGGCGTTCTACGACTCGCCCGTGCTCGGCACCCGGCAGCCCGCCGAGGCCGGCCGGTTGACCGTGCTCGCCGCCGGGCCGCAGACCGGCCGGGAGAAGCTCACCGCGGTGTTCGACGCGATCGCGGCCCGGGTGGTGTGGCTCGCTGAGGACGGCGCGCGGGGCGACGCCACCCGGTTGAAGCTGGTGGCGAACAGTTGGGTCCTGACGGTGACCCACGGCGCGGTCGAGATGCTGGCGTTGGCCGGGGCGCTCGGCGTCGACCCGGACCGCTTCTTCGAGGTGATCGAGGGCGGCCCGCTGGACATGGGCTACCTGCGTGCCAAGACCGACCTGGTGCGGCAGGGCCGGTTGTCGCCGGCGAGCTTCGCGGTGGAGACCGCCGAGAAGGACGCCCGGCTGATCGTCGCGGCCGGCGAGGACCACGGGGTACGCCTCGACGTCCTGGCCGCCGGTGCGCAACGGTTCCGGCGGGCGGCCGCGCAGGGTCACGGCGACGAGGACATGGCGGCTTCGTACCACGCCAGCTTCGTCCCGTGACGCTGGTCCGGCGGCGGAGTACCGGTGGTGGCGGTGAGGCGTCGCACGGCGGCCTGAGCGGGAGGGCCCCAGGACGGTTTGCCGCCAGGGCGGCCGTGGACGCCGGCGTCGCCGATCAGGATGCCGCCGAGGGCGCGCGCCAGGGCCCACCCCCGGGCACGGCGGATGGTGGCGGTGTCGGGTGCCGGCCGGTAGGCGGCGAGGAAGTGGTCGATGCCGTCGTCGGGTAGCAGGAGCCACCCGGCGGCGAGGTCGTAGGCGGGGTCGCCCGTTCCGAGGTCGCCGAAGTCGATGACGCCGCGGAGGGTGCCGTCGGTGGTGAGGACGTTGGCCGGGTGCAGGTCGGCATGCAGCCAGCACAACGGCCCCGTCCAGCCGGGGGCGGTGACGGCGTCGTGCCAGATGGCGCGCACCGCGTCCGGGTCGGGGATCAGGCCCCGTTCGGTGGCGTCGGTGAGCGATGCGGTGAATCCCTCGGTGTGGTCGGTCAGCGGGCCGCCCCGACTGCCGCCGGTCGGAGCGCCGGTGGGGGCAGGCTGGTGCAGTGCGGTCAGGAAGGCGGCCAGGGAGTGCGCCGCGTCGGTGGCCCGGGTGACGGGGTGCCGGTCGGCGGGGACACCCGGCACCCACGTGGTGACGAGCCAGCACCGGGGGAACCGGTCGGAGGGTGCGCCGATCCGTTGCGGCACGGGGACCGGCAGCGGAAGGTGCGGGGCCAGGGTGGGCAGCCAGGTGAACTCCTTGCGTAGCAGCGCGTCCGCGCGGTCGGTCGCCCAGGGGAGCCGGACAGCCAGCTCGTCACCGAGCCGCCACATCTGGTTGTCCCACCCGCGTGCGCCCAGCCGAACGGGAAGACCGGCGAGGTCGGGGTGTTGGTCCCGAACCAACTCCTGGACCAGCTCCGCGGTGATCTCCTCTTCCCGGTGGGTCATGCGGAACAACGGTAGTCCCGCAGAGGCGTCTCGCGGGTCCTCGTCACCGGCCGGTCGCGACGATGAAGGCCGGGAACTCGCGACCTGGTTCCGGCGACGGGAGTAGACGTGTTGCTCGTCGGGTCGCAGTGGTGATTGTGGATGGTGCCTGGACCGGGCATGCTGACACCGCGGTCGGGCCGTTCGGCTCATCGGGGTGCAGAGCGAGTGCCCGGACCGCGCCGGGCGGGCGGGGATGTGCCTGCTGGAGTGAGGTAACCGCACGTCACGCCATCCGCTTCTCCCGATTTCCGCCGCGAATCTGCTGTTTCCACATGCACGGAGGAGTGCCGGTGAAACCGTTCTGTAGAGCTTTGCTCGCCGTACTGTGCGGAGCCGTACTGGTGGTCGGCCCGCAGACCCCCGCATCGGCGATCGCCGGCGGCACCACCACGTCGTCGCTGCACGGGCAGGTGCAGATCTGGAACAACGGAGGGGCCGACTTCCGCTGTACCGGCTCGCTCATCCATGTGCACTACGTGCTCACCGCGGCACACTGCCTCCACAGCAGCCGCCTCGTGGTCAAGGCGGGCGACAAGCGTCTCGGCAGCGGTCAGCGCATCATCGTCGACGGCACGGCGGCGGCACCGAAGGGCTACGACATGGCAGTCCTGCATCTGGCGTCGAACGTCACCCAGAGTAATCTCGTCGTTCCCTACAGCAGGGACATTGATCTACTCAAGACCGGGGTCACCGTCGCCATCCGCGGCTGGGGGCAGACCGAGACGAACGGGCCACCGGCATCGACCCTGCGGGTGTGCAGCCTGCGGGTCGAGCGATCCATCGCCTCGGAGCTGGAGTTGGAGGGACTCGACGGGGTTCCCCTGGACGGTGACTCCGGGGCGGCCGTCTGGCAGAACAACCGCGTCCAGGCCGTGTTCACCCACTCCGACGACGAGCTGGGTGGGCTGTCCGTTCCCACCGGTTTCCTGGCCGGCTGGATCAAGAGCGTCAGCGGGGTCGACGGAATCGACTGAACCCGGTCTGATCGGCCGGGCGACGTGGGCGGGGTCGTCGTCAGGCGGCGTCGACGCTGGTGAGGACGGCGTCCCAGGCCAGTTCGGCGGCGACCGTGCCCAGCCGCAGCGACGGGGCGGGCATCGTCACCTCGTCGGTGGTCAGGGCGAACAGGGTGTCACCGTCGGCGATGGTGTGGAAGGGCTGGATCGCCCGGTGCATGGAGCTGTGCACATGGGTGGCGAACTGGGCGAGTTCGGCGTCGGTCATCCGGACGTTGGTGACCACGGCGGTCAGGGTGGTGTTCCCGCCGGTGGGCGCGAGATCCGGTGCGGCCGCCGCGACCAGCTCGGCGTAGTCCTCGGCCGGGTGGCGACGCCGGCCGGTAGCCGGGTCGAGGTTGCCGCGCACGATCCCGCCGTCGCGGTCGACGATCACACCCATCGCGTTGACCACGGTCAGTACCAGCAGCCGGGCCGCGCCGACGCGGGCGAAGGCGGCCCCCTGCCCGCCCCACTCGGCGCGGGCGTTGTCGACCTTGCCGACGGTCGCGCCGACACCCGCACCGACCCTCCCGACGGCCACCCGGTCGGCGCGTACCGCGCGCAGCCCGTCGGCGCCGAGCCCGGCGTCGGGGTAGATGGCGTTGTCCCGGGGCGTGAAGTCGTAGACGACGGCCCCGGACACCACCGGCAGGCTGCCGAAGTCGGTCGCGTAGCCGGTGCGGCGGAGCAGTTCGTCGTAGACGCCTGACGCCGCGGCGAGCCCGAAGCTCGACCCGCCGGCGAAGCACAACGCGT
This sequence comes from Micromonospora sp., assembly GCF_048594385.1. Classification (NCBI taxonomy): domain Bacteria; kingdom Bacillati; phylum Actinomycetota; class Actinomycetes; order Micromonosporales; family Micromonosporaceae; genus Micromonospora; species Micromonospora sp. The sequence continues at coordinate 5,697 of NZ_JBMDWU010000149.1, forward strand.
GGTGGTACGGGAAGCCGCCGCTGACCCCGACGGCCCCGCCCCGCTTGTCGACGGCGGTACGCGCGCCGCCGGGGACGCTGAGCACGGTGACGCCGGTCGGGCCGTCGGGATACTCGGCGGTGCCGATCGCCACGCCGGGCAGGTCGAAGTCGACCCACCCGTCGCCCGCCGCACCGAGCACCGCGGGTCGTCGCCGGTGGTCGTTGCCGACGGGTGCCGTCGTACGCGGCGGGGCGGGATGGTGCTCGGACATGAGGATCACCGTCTCTCGTGGGGGGGTGTGGTGGCGGCGTGTCCCGACCGACGCCCGGTTACCTAGACTGGGCTGATGGCCCGTCCCGTCACGCTGCACGATGTCGCGCGCCGGGCGGGTGTCGGCAAGTCCACCGTTTCCAATGTGCTGTCGTGTTCCGGCCGGGTCTCCGAGGCGACCCGGGAACGGGTCCGTGCGGCGATGGAGGAACTGGGTTACGTCCCCAACCGGGCGGCCCGGCAGTTGCGGGGCGGGCGGACCGGCGTCATCGGGGTCTACGTTCCGGGCGTGCCGTCCACGTCGGAGTTCTACATGCGGTTCGTCTTCGGCGTCATGGAACGTGCCGCCGCCCGCGACCGGGACGTCTCGATCCTGACCGCCTCGGAACGCCGGTCGCCCCGCGCGCTCGACGGGGTGATCGTGGCCGATCCGCACCGGGACGACGCGTTCGTGCCGGTCCTGATGCAGGGTGGCGTGCCGGTCGTGTGTTTCGAACGGCCCCCGGCCGGGATGCGCGCGGACGTCGTGCTCTGGGCGGACCACCACCGCGCGCTCACCGGGCTGCTGGACCGGATGGCCGGGGCCGGGGCCCGGCGTCCCGCCCTGGTGGTGCCACCGGAGACGGGCGACTGGGCGGCCCAGTTGGCGGCGGCGCACCGGGACTGGTGCGCCCGGCACGGCGTCGCCCCCGTGGTGGCGCACCATCCGTGGGTGCCGTCGCCGGCGGAGGTGTCCCGGGCGGTCGAGCAGGTGCTCGCCGCGCCGGGGGTGGATGCCCTGGTGTGCGCCTCGGTGGACACCGCGCCGACGGCCGTGCAGGTGCTGCACGGGCTCGGCCGCCGGGTCGGGCGGGACGTCCTGCTGGCCAGCGCCACCGAGTCGAGCGCCCTGCGCCTGGGTCAACCGCCGATCACCGCGCTCGACCTGTCGCCGTTGGACGCCGGACGCCGCTGCGCCGACCTGCTCGACGACCTGATCGGTGGCGGCCCGGGTGGGGACTACGAGCATCCGGTCCACCTGTGGTGGCGGGAGTCGACCCGGGGGCCGGTCACCGGGTCATCCGTTCCAGTGCCTCCTCCATCCGGTCGCCCGCTTCCACCGGGTTGAGCCCGGCCGCGAGGCCGTCCTGGTAGACCTGGTCGAGCAGGGGGCGGAAGCGGGTGTAGCGGCGTTCCCAGTCGGCGGAGTCGGTGCGCCAGTAGCCCACGCAGACGGCGCGGTCGCGGGGCAGCCGGTGCACGGTGCGCAGCACGGACCGGGCCGTTCGGCACTCCCCCGCCTCGCCGGCGACCCAGACGTAGCCGGGGCCGTCGGGCAGGGTCTCGTCCCGCAGCCGGTCGGCGAGGCTGCCCGGACCGTCGCCGTTGCCGACCCCGACCCGTACGTCGATGTGCACGGTGGGGTCGTCGCCGGCGGCGGCGAGCAGGTCCCGGGCGTCGGCCAGGTCCGGCAGGTCCACCAGCACCCGCACCGGGAGGCCGGGGGTGCGTTCCGCGACGGCACGGGTCGCTGCGGGCAGCCCGGACAGGTCGGCGGCGAGCACCAGCCAGCGGGTGTCAGCGGGGGGACGGAACCAGGCGCGGCACCGCCACAGCAGCAGACCGGCGCCGGTCCCGGCCTGCCGCGCCCAGGACGTGGCGGGGCCGTGGTCGTGCAGGGCGAAGTCGATGGTCAGCCGCGCCCCGACGGGGTCAACGGCGCGGACGGAGTAGTTACGGCCGACGGGCGGGTGCTGCTCGTCGTGGTAGCCCCACACCTCGCCGCGCAGGGTCATCGGCGGTGGGGCCGACTCGCCGGGGCGGGGGAGGTAGAGCGTCACCGACTCGTCCGGTGCGCCGAGGGAGGGAAAGTTGGCGAGGTCGGGACCGCCGAGGACGATCCGTTGCAGGTGCGGGGTCAGCCGCCGGACCTCGTGCACGGTGGCGGTCCAGAAGCCGGGTCGGGTGAGCGTGTCGGTCATGTCGCGCTGTACTCCGACCTGGTGGCCGGGTCGCCGTCGACCGCGACGGTGAGCGCGGGGACGATCCTGTCCAGGACGTAGGGCAGGCTCAGCACGGAGGCGAACGCGAGCGCGCCGTTGGCCTCGGTGCCGAGGAAGACGTCGCGGCGTTGGGTGCGGACGTCCAGCCGGGTGTAGAGCGGGTCGCCGAGCAGAGTGGTCACGCCCGGGTCGGTGGCCGCCTCGGACCAGACGGCGACGTCCACGTCCACCAGGTCGAACCGTTCGCGGCTGATGGTGGCGGACTGGTTGGCGTTCGCGGTGAGGGTGGTGACCTCGGGTGCCATGGTCAGTCCGAGGTCGAGCAGCACCTTCGAGGCGGTGGTCTCGGGGCTGAACAGGTAGTACTGGCCTTCGTAGGTGGAGGCGAACACGGTGCGGGCGCCCTTGAGGCGGGGATGGGCGGCGGCGACCGAGGCGATCCGCTGTTCCAGGTCGGCGACGAGTTTCTCGGCCTCGGCGCGGTGGCCGGTGATCTGTCCGGCGGCCCTGCTCATCTGCTGCCAGGTCACCGCCCAGCTGCCGTCGCCGGCCGGCTGGGCGACGGTGGGGGCGATCTTGGTGAGCAGGTCGTACTCCTGCCGGGACATGCCGGAGGAGAGGCCGACGATGACGTCGGGGCGCAGTGCGGCGATCTGTTCGTAGTCGAGTTCGGCGCGGGCCAGCACCTCCGGCTTGGCCGTGCCGAGTCGTTCCCGGGCCCACGGCCAGGTCGCGTTCGGCTGGTTGCCGTACCAGTCGCGGATCGCCACCGGCACCTCGCCGAGGGCGAGGAAGTAGTCCTGTTCCTTGAGGCCCACCACCACGATCCGTTCGGGCTTGGCGGTGAGGGTGGTCGCGCCGAAGGCGTGGGTGAGGGTGGTGGGGAACGCGGCGTCGGACGATCCGGACGCGGGGGCGGCGGGCTTCGCCTCACCGGTGGCGCAACCGCCGGCCACCAGCACGACGAGCGCCAGTGTGGCGGCGGTCAGGATGGTGCTCAGCCGGCGTGGGCGGGTGTGTGACATGGCATTCGATCCTCAGGAGGGGCAGCGAGAACGACGTTCCCAGTGGCTTAGGGTAGGTTTACCTTAGCCAGTGATGGAACGTTCCACCATGAAGTGAGTCACAGTGTCGGTCGCCACCCCCACCGGCTTACGCCGCCCCCGCCTGCTCGCCGCCGGGCTGCTCGCCTGCGCGCTCGCTCTGCTGGCCGCCATCACCGCCAGCCTCGCCGTCGGCGCGCTGCCACTGACGACCGGCGTCGTGCTGCGGGAACTCCTCGCCCACGGCGACAGCGAGGCGGGCCTGATCGTCTGGGAGGTCCGGCTGCCCCGTACCGTGATCGCGATCTGCGTCGGCGCGGCCCTGGCGCTGGCCGGCACCCTGATGCAGGCCCTCACCCGCAACCCCCTCGCCGACCCCGGGCTGCTGGGCGTCAACGCCGGAGCCGCCGCCGCGGTGGTCGCCGGCATCCTCGCCGGGGTGGGCAGCCAACGCGGACACCTGCTGCTCGCCCTGCTCGGCGCGGGCCTCGCCGCCGGCCTGGTCACCATCATCGGCGGCACCCGGGGGCCGGGCAGGGCCGAGGACGGCCGGCTGGTCCTGGCCGGCGCGGCCGTCGGCGCCTGCCTGACCGGGGCCGTCGCCGGTGTCACCCTGATCGACCAGACCGCATTCGACAGGTACCGCTTCTGGGCCGTCGGCAGCCTCGCCGACCAGCCGCCGTCCGCCCTGCTCACGGCGGCACCGGCGCTGCTCGCCGGCCTGGTCGTCACCGTCGGCGTGATCCGACCGCTGGACGTGCTGCGCTTCGGCGACGAGGGCGGCACCGCGCTGGGGGTCAGCCCCGGCCGCACCCGGCTGCTCGCGCTGGTCGCCACCACCCTGCTCTGCGGCGGCGCGACCGCCGTGGCCGGCCCCATCGGCTTCCTCGGGCTCGCCGTCCCCCACGCCGCCCGGGCGATCTGCGGCCCCCGGCTCGGGTGGATCGTCGCCTACGCCTGCCTGCTCGGCCCGATCCTGCTGATCACCGCCGACGTGATCGGCCGGCTGCTGGCCCGACCCGGAGAGATCGAGGTCGCGGTCATCATGGGCGCGATCGGCGCGCCCGTGTTCATCGCCCTGGTCCGCGCCCGGAGGATTCCCCGCCCATGACCACCACCGCGACCAGCGGTCCGGGCCGCCGCACCCGCCGCCGGCACACCCACCGCGCCACCCTGGCCTGCCTCCTCGCCCTGGCCCTCGGCGTCGGGCTGGCCGTCGTCGCCCTGGCCAGCGGCCGGTACGCCACCCCGCCGCACGACCTGTGGCCGGCGCTGACCGGGGGCGGCGACCCCGGCCTGCGGTTCGTCCTGTTCGAGCTGCGGCTGCCCCGGATCGGCACCGCACTCGCCGTCGGAGCCGCCCTCGGCGCGGCCGGCGCACTCTTCCAGAGCGCCAGCCGTAATCCCCTCGGCAGCCCCGACATCGTCGGCTTCACCGTCGGTGCCGTCACCGGCGCACTCGTCGTCCTGCTGGTTCTCCACGACACCCGACTCACCCCCGCCGTGGGTGCGGTGCTCGGCGGTGCCGCCGTCGCCGGGGCGGCCCTGCTGCTCGGCGGAACCGGGCAACGCCTCATCCTCGTCGGGATCGGCCTGTCCGCCCTGCTCACCTCCGTCAACGCGTACCTGCTGACCCGCGCCGAGGTGACCGACGCGCAGAACGCCGCCGTCTGGCTCGTCGGCAGCCTCAACGGCAGCGGCCCGCACCTGCCGCTGCTGCTCGGCGCGCTCGCCGCGCTGCTGCCACCCGCCGTGCTGGCGGCCCGGGGGCTGCGACTCATCGAGAACGGCGAGGACAAGGCACTCAGCCTCGGCGTACCCGTACGCCGGCAACGCCTCACCGCGACGGCCCTGGCGGTCGCGCTCACCGCCGTCGGGGTCGCCGGCGCCGGACCTGTCGGCTTCGTCGCCCTGGCCGCCCCCCACCTGGCCCGCCGGCTCACCCGCGTCGCCGCTCCCCTGGTGACCACGAGCGCGGTGTTCGGCGCCGTGCTGCTGCTCGCCGCCGACCAGCTCGCCCAACGGCTCGTCCCCGGGCAGCAACTGCCCGTCGGCGCGGTCACCGGCGTCGTCGGCGGCGGCTACCTCGCTCTCGTCCTGGCCTGGAGCTGGCGAGGGAGGCCCGGGTGAGCCGCCGCCCGTCCCGCACCGCACCGCCCACCCCGGAGGCAACCATGACCGCCCCGCCCGCGATCGAACTGGACTCGGTCACCGTCGGCTACGACCGTCGGACCGTCTGCCGGGACGTCTCCCTGCGGATCGCCGAGGGGAGCTTCACCGTCTTCATCGGGCCGAACGGGTGCGGCAAGTCGACCCTGCTGCGCACCATCGCCCGGGTGTTGCGGCCCAGCGCGGGCCGGGTGGCCGTCCTCGGCCGCGACGTGCACGGCTACCGCCGGCGGCAGTACGCCCGTACCGTGGGGCTGCTCCCCCAGGGCATCGAGGCACCGGCGGGGATGACCGTCACCGATCTGGTGCTGCGGGGGCGGCACCCGCACCGCTCGGCGCTGAGCCGCTGGACGTCGCACGACGAACGGGCGGTCACCGCGGCGCTGGCCGCCACCGGCACCACCGACCTCGGCGACCGGGTGCTGGCGGAACTCTCCGGAGGCCAACGGCAACGCGCCTGGTTGGCCATGCTGCTGGCGCAGGACACCCCGATCCTGCTGCTCGACGAACCGACCACCTACCTCGACATCGCCCACCAGTACGAGGTCCTCGACCTGCTCGCCGACCTGCACGCCGGCGGCCGGACCGTGGTCGCCGTCCTGCACGACCTCAACCAGGCGGCCCGCTACGCCACCGACCTGGTGGTGCTGCGCGACGGCCAGGTCGCCATGACCGGTCACCCGTCGACGGCGCTCACCCCGGACCTCGTCGCCGACGTGTTCGGGTTGCGCTGCCGGATCGTGCCCGATCCGGTGACGGGCACTCCCGCGGTGTTCCCCGAGTCCGCCCGCCCCCACCCGACCAGCCCAGCGGTGGCGCCCGGTGGATGAGCGGACCGTCCTGCCGACGGCCGGCCTGTCAGGGTCGGACGGAACCTGTCCGACCCTGACAGCCGCGCCGATCGGCTACGGAGGCCCCGGCCCCGGACATCGCTACCGGCCAGCCACGGCCCGACCGTGGACGACGAGGGCTTCACCGCCGTACGGCGCTACCGCAGGCCCCGCCGGGGTCGGGGAACGATCTTCTCGGCGTCGACCACGGTGAACGAGGCGTACGGGTGGACGCCACCGCTGACGACCGCCTCGGCCTGCCGGTCGCCCAGGAGCACCGAACGGAAGAATGCGGTGACGTATCCGGCGCTGACCTGGCGCTGTTCGGTCTCGGTCAGTTTGCGGGTCACGTGCGACCACTCGATCGGCGGTTCGGGGGTGCCGCTGTCCGGGTCCCAGTCCGGGAACGTCGGGGTGCCGCACCAGCCCGGTGCCGGACCGAAGCCCTGGTCGTCGATGGCGCCGACCTGCCCGCTCCCGGGAGACCACTGGGTGTTGAGGAAGTTGTGGTTCGCGCCACGAACATGCCAGGTGTAGACCGGCTCACGCGTGTGACCGGTTGCCAACTTCGCATAGTCGAGACCCTGCTCGCTGTCGCAGCCGCCGACCCACACCGCGAGCGGTGCCGAGGTCACCCGGTAGAGCTTGGCATCCGGGGAACCGGGATTGGTGGCGGTGCCCGAGCCGGCGGCGGCGAGGGCGAGGACGCCGGCCACGCGTACGCCTGCCGGAAGGTCGACGCGGTGGACGTCCGCGGCGTGCCAGGCCACCGCACGGCCGCCGCGTGAGTGGCCGAGTGTCCCCGTACGAGAGAAGTCGATCCTGCCTTTGAGGTTCGGGGTCGGGCCGCTGAAGTGGCCGGCCAGCGCGCCACCGCCCGTGCGGGCCAGTTCGGTCCAGAGCGCGAGATGCTTGTTGATGAGCTTCGCGCGGGCGTTGTCGGCCTCGGTGCCGATCTGACCGGCGTTGATTCCGTTGGCGCTGATCGAGACGACGACCATTCCCTGGGCGGCGAGCTGTCGGGCGAGATAGTCGTAGCCCCGGTAGCTGGGTAGTGCGGCGACACCGGGCGCGCACGGCCACTGCCAGAGCCGGTGGATGGCGTCCAACCAGCGCGGGTCGTCGTAGTAGTCGTCCGGCGACTCCTTCTCGATCCGGGCCGCCTCGGCGTCGGCAGCCCGGTCGGCGCAGGTGGACCAGTAGCCGTGCGAGAGCACCACCAGGGGAAACGGCCCGTTGCCGGCGGCCGGGTAGTGCACGTTGCCGGTCAGCTCGATCGGTGCCAGGGTCGACGAGTCCGGGCCGTCGGTGTGGAAGCCGGCGACGGTGAACGCACGGTCGCCGAGGGTGTAGTCGAGCGACCTGACCGGATAGGTGCGGTCCCTGGCCTGGGCGGGTGACGCAGGCACGAGGCCGGCGGCGACCAGCGCCACTGCGGCCAGGCCCTTCAGCAATGACAACCTTTTCTCCTTCACGGGGACCGGGGCTGGTACGTGCCACATCCTGGCGAACCCTTGTCAGGAACCTGTGGTGATCCGGTAGTGGTCCCGTTCTCTACCTGTTTCGATGTTCTGACGCCTCCTAGACTCGCCGCCGTGAACGCGAACGTGCTCGTCGCCGAGGACGACCCCAAGCAGGCCGAACTGCTCCGGCGGTATCTGGAGCACGAGGGCCACCGGGTGTCGGTGGTCCACGATGGCCGGGCAGCGCTGGACGAGATCCGCCACCGCCCGCCGGACCTGCTGGTGCTGGACGTCATGATGCCGCGCGTCGACGGCCTCGACGTGTGCCGCATCCTGCGTCGGGACTCCGAGGTGCCGGTGCTGATGGTCACCGCACGCAGCACCGAGGACGACCTTCTGTTGGGCCTGGACCTGGGCGCCGACGACTACCTGACGAAGCCGTACAGCCCGCGGGAACTGGCGGCGCGGGTGCGCACCCTGCTCCGTCGGACCCGGTCCACGGCTGCGCGGCCCGTCGCGCCGCCCCTGCGGGTGGGCGACCTTCTCCTTGATCCGGTACGCCACGAGGTCACCGTCGCCGGCACCCCGGTGGTGTGCACCCCGGGCGAGTTCGCCCTGTTGAGTGCGTTCGCGGCGGAGCCGGGTAGAGCGTTCAGCCGCGACCAACTGCTCCGCCGGCTGCACGGGCTCGACTCGTACGTCACCGCCCGCACGGTCGACGTGCACGTGATGAACCTGCGCCGAAAGATCGAGACGAACCCGCGACGCCCGGCACGGCTGCTCACCGTGTACGGCATCGGATACAAACTCGCCGATGGCTGAGCGGTGCGGACGCGGCAGCCTCCTGGTCCGGCTGCTCGCCCTCAGCGTGGTCATCTCCGTACTCTCGATCTCGGCGACCGCCTGGCTCGCCGTACGCGACACGACCCGGGCACTGCAACAGGAGCGCGGCCGGGCGCTCGCCGACGACGCGCGGATCTACAACGCCCTGCTCGGGCACGCCGCGACGCACCACGACTGGACGGGCGTTTCGCCACTGGTGCGGTCCCTCGCGGCGGACACCGAGCGACGGATCGTCCTGACCGACCGCAACCGCACCCCCCTCGCCGCGTCCGGTGCGGGGGCCCTGCCGCAACGGGCCTCCGCCACCGTCGATCCGCTCGACGTCAACACCGATCTGGCGGGCACGGCGGGAGCCGGCGGGATCGACGCGCGGGCCACCGGCCCGTACCAGCTTCCGGCCGCCGAACGGACCGCGCTACGCAGAATGGCGGTGAGGGCGCTGAACTGTCTGCACGGTCCGGTCGACCCGGCCCCGATGACGGCGGCGGAAGGGTTGCTTCCGGTCCGTACCGATGCGGAGATCGTCGTCACCCCCAGCGGACGGCCCCGCATCGCGTCCCGAGGCACCACCGTCACCACCGACACCCGGTGCGTCGGGGAGTTCGACGCGTTGGCCGAGCCGACCGCCACCGAGCGACAGGCGCTGGACCAGCTCGACGACCTCGTCAACACCTGCCTGGGCCGCCAGCGGATTCCGGCGGTGCGAACCGACCTCGACGGACAGTGGACCCCGGCCGGGTCCGGCCCGATCACCACCGAACGACGCGACGACGTCGACGGTTGTGTCGCCACGGCACGACGCACCCAGATCGCCGACCACGTCGCGCCACCCGTGCTGCTGTTCGTCACCGACCCGGGTACCCCGGTGCCGGTCGGTGCCTTCGACCTCACCCCGGCCAACCGGTTGCGGATCTTCGGGGTGGCCGGGGTGGTGCTGCTCGTCGCGGTCGGTGTCACCGTGCTGGTGGGGGTACGCCTGGTCCGACCACTGCACGCGTTGACCGCTGCGGCCGGGCGGATGCGCAACGGCGACACCACGGCACGGGTCCGGGTCGCCGGACGCGATGAGATCGCCCGGCTCGGCACCGCGTTCAACGAGATGGCCGAACAGCGGTGCCGGGTAGAGCAACTGCGCCGCGACATGGTCGGCGACATCGCCCACGAGATGCGTACGCCGGTGACGAACATCCGCGGCTGGTTGGAGGCAGCCGAGGACGGGGTGGTCGAACTCGATGTGGACCTGGTCAGCTCGTTGCTGGACGAGGCGCTGCTACTCCAGCACGTCATCGACGACCTTCAGGATCTCGCCGCAGCCGACGCGGGCGAGCTGACACTGCACCGGCAACAGGTCGAGCTGCCCAAACTGCTCCGCGAGATCGCGGACGCCTTCGCTCCCGCCGCCGAGTCCGCCGGGGTCGCGCTGGTCGTCGATGCCGCACCCGGCACCCTCGATGCCGATCCGATCCGGCTCCGGCAGGCCATCGGCAACCTGATCACCAACGCGATCCGGCACACCCCCGCCGACGGCCAGGTCACGCTCTCCGCCCGGCACCGGGCAGCGTACGTCGAGATCGTCGTGGCCGATAACGGGCCGGGGATTCCGCAGGAGCAGCGTGAGCTCGTCTTCGAACGGTTCTGGCGGGCCGAGAAGTCCCGCAGCCGGCGAACGGGCGGCAGCGGTCTCGGGCTCGCCATCGTCCGCAAGATCGCTGAGTCACACGGTGGCACCTCGGCGGTCGCCGGCGCCGCCGGAACGGGAGCGGTGTTCACCCTTCGCCTGCCGGCCGCAGGCGGTCAGGCCGACCCGCCGGACCGGCCTGCCCCGCCTCCCGACCGACCCTGACCCCGCACCGCCGTGGGACCGGCGGGTGGTCGGGGCGGTGTCGGTTTTCCCATCAGGGCCGCGCCCCTGCCGCCGGCCACACTCAGGCGTGGCCTCGCCCCGGCAGCGTTCCGGCCGAACACGTGCCCGGTCGGCGGCTCGTCGCGGCCGGCGGCTGACCGGTCACGGGGACCGTCAGCGGTGCACTGCCACCTGGTACACGCCGCCGCACGCCTCGGCGAGAGTCGACCCGAACAGCGCCGCCGGCGTGTACGCACCAGGCTTTCCCTGCCCGGCCAGCAGCCGCCGAACCAGCTCGGCGGGCACCGTCGCCGTCCAGGACTGGGCCTCGCCGACCCGTAGCCAGCCCTCGCGGATGCTGCCGTCCGGCCATTGGACGACCGCGTGGCCCCAGGAGTGCTCGCGGGGCTTCGGGCGGGCCCTGGTCGGTACCGCGGCGAGCCGTCGCCGCAGCAGGGAGCGCACCGGGCCGATCGCGAGCAGGGCGGTCGCGACGGGCAGCACCGCGCGCACGACCGGGGAGGACGGAGCCTCGCTCGACGCGGCGAGCACGTCCGCGGCACCGCTGGCCCGTTGGGCGGCCACCAGTTCGCCCAGCGGCATGCCGGCGGTGGTCACCGTGGACCCGTCGGGCAGGACCAGCTTCATCGGATCGCTGCCGAGACCGGCCGGGGTGAGTCGCCCGTCGCGGTACCGGCGGCCCTGGAACCGCCCGCCGCCCTCGACCCCGGGGATGCCCTCCACGATCGTGGCGGCCAGGGCGTCGCCGACGACACCGTCCTCGGCGGCCAACGAGGGCACCATGTCGACCCGGACCCGCCGAGGTGTCGGCCGTCCCTCGCAGAGCTTCACCACGACGCTCTCGGTGGCGGTCACGCCGAACCCGGCTCCCGTGACGGCCGTGCACCCCGCGGCCGTCAGCTCCCCGTGCCGGCCGAGGATCGCCGTCACCGAGGCCAGGTCGTTGGCGAGGTCGAGGTAGTGGCCGGCCGGGAGGCACGCGTCCAGCAGCGGCAGGGCCGTCTCGACGAACGGTCCGACGGTGTTGACCACCACGGCCGGCCGCTCCCGGCGGATCGCGGCGGCGGTTTCGCGGACCGAACCGGCCACGATCGTCGGCAGCCCGTCGGCGGCGGCCTTCAGCCGTCCGGCGTCCCGGCCGACCAGCACCGGCTCGATGCTCCGTCGGCGCAGTTCGGCCGCGATGGCGCGCCCGCTGCGTCCGGTGCCGCCGAGGATCCATACGTCGGTCATGGCACAGCTCCGCCCTGGTGCGGCAGCCGTCCCAGTGACGACACGCCGTGTCATCACCATACCGTCGACGACACGTCATGTCATCACGGCTACACTGGGATCATGGCCCGATGGCGACCGGATGCCCGCGAGCGGCTGCGGCAGGCGGCGCTCGAACTCTTCGCCGAGCAGGGCTTCGCCGCCACCACGGTGCCGGCGATCACCGCGCGGGCCGGCCTGACGACGCGCACGTTCTTCCGGCACTTCGCCGACAAGCGCGAGGTGCTCTTCGCGGACGAGGCCGAGATCAGCGCCTTCGCCACGGAACTCATGGCCACGGCGCCCACCGACGAACCGCTGACGTTCATCGTCGCGGGCCTGCGCACGGTCGCCGAGAC
>NZ_JBMDWU010000015.1:0-38280 GCF_048594385.1 Micromonospora sp.
CCGGCGCCTCCCCACGGATCCACGCGGGTGCGGGCCGCCCCGGCCCCGCTCCCGGGCGGTCCCGACCCCGCCCCGGCGCACCTGCGCGGGGGCGGCGTTCGCGCATGCGCTGCCGTCGACGCCCTGCTGGCGTAACGTCCGGACCATGCCGAGGTCACTTTTCTGGAGCCGGACCGACACCGCCGGGGCCGAGCACGCCGTCCTCGACGACGGGGCCGGATTCGCCGCGCACGGCACCCAACTGGCCGTCGACCCGATCCCCTACACCTGCCGCTACCGGTTGGAGACCGGCCCGGACGGGGCCACCACCTCGCTCGCCGTGGAGGTGGAGGGGGCCGGCTGGTCGCGGAGCGTACGGCTGGAACGCGGCGCGGACGGATGGCGGGTGCGCACCGGCGAGCAGGGTGACCTCGACGCGGTGCTGCGGGCGGCCGGACAGCCACCGGCCGGGTTGCCCGGCATCGAGGACACCGACCGGCTGCACGCGGCGCTCGACGTCGACCTGGGCGGCTCGGCCCTGTTCAACAGCCTGCCGATCCGTCGGCTGGGGTTGGCGGGGGCCGCGTCCAGCACCGAGCACCGGATCACCGTGGCGTGGGTGCTGGTGCCCAGCCTGGAGGTGGTGGCCGGCGAGCAGGTCTACACCGCGCTCGGGCCGGGGCGGGTGGGGTTCACCAGCGACACCTTCCGCACCGAGCTGGAGGTGGACGGCGAGGGGCTGGTCCGGCACTATCCCGGGCTGGCCGACCGGGCCGACCTGGGCTGACCGGGGGGAACCGGGGCGGGCACGGCCGCGCCGGGTGTCGGCCCGGCCGGCTCCCCGGTGCCCGCCGGGTGTCAGCCGGGCCAGCTCCCGGTGCTGAGGAACCGGTCGATGGTGGCCAGGTGCGGGGCGAGGTCGAGGCCCTGCGCGGCCACCCAGTCGTCGTCGTAGTAGGTGTCGGCGTACCGGTCGCCGGCGTCGCAGATCAGCGTCACCACCGAGCCGGGCCGCCCCTGAGCGAGCAGTTCGGCGATCAGCCCGAACGCGCCCCACAGGTTGGTGCCGGTGGAGCCGCCGACCCGCCGGCCGAGCACCGCCGAGCCGGCCCGCATGGCGGCCAGCGAGGCGGCGTCGGGCACCTGGGTCATCCGGTCGACCACCGAGGGCAGGAAGGACGCCTCGACGGTGGGTCGGCCGATCCCCTCGATCCGGGAGCCCCGGCCGGTGCGTACCGACCAGTCGGCGGCCTGCCACGCCGGGTAGAACGCCGAGTTCTCCGGGTCGACCACGCAGAGCTTGGTGGGCAGCCGCTGGTAGCGGGCGTACCGGCCGATGGTGGCACTGGTGCCGCCGGTGCCGGCGCCGACCACGATCCAGGCGGGCACGGGGTGCCGTTCCAGGGAGAGCTGCGCGTAGATCGACTCGGCGATGTTGTTGTTGCCCCGCCAGTCGGTGGCCCGTTCGGCGTAGGTGAACTGGTCCATGAAGTGGCCACCGCTGTCCTCGGCGAGCCAGCGCGCCTCGACCACCACCTTGGCCGGGTCGTCGACCAGGTGGCAGCGCCCGCCGTGGAACTCGATCTGGGCGATCTTCTCGGGTGAGGTGGAGGCGGGCATCACGGCGACGAACGGCAGCCCGAGCATCCGGGCGAAGTACGCCTCGGAGACCGCCGTCGAGCCGGAGGACGCCTCGATCACCGTGGTCGCCGGCCCGATCCAGCCGTTGCAGAGCCCGTAGAGGAACAGCGAGCGGGCCAGCCGGTGCTTGAGCGAGCCGGTGGGGTGCACCGACTCGTCCTTGAGGTAGAGGTCGATCCCCCACTGCCGGGGCAGCGGGAACGGCAGCAGGTGGGTGTCGGCGGACCGGTTGGCGTCGGCCTCCACGGCGGCGATCGCCTCGGTCACCCACACCCGGCTGGCCTCGTCGCACCGGTCGAGATGAGTCACGTCGGCAACGGTACAAGCGAGGTCAGCTCGGGTCCGGGCCGGCCCGGCGTCGTTGCCGGCGCTGACCGGCCCGGCCCGCCGCCCGGATCACCGGGAGCAGCGCCAGCGCCAGCCGGGGGTAGGCGTCCAGCAGGCGTACCTGGGCACCCCGCCAGCGGGGCAGGCTGACCACCGGCCGGGGGCGGCGGGCGAGCCGGACGACCCGGGCCGCGACCCGTTCCGGGCGCAGCAGGGTGCCGGTGAACGAGGCCACCGCGCCGTCGTCGTCCAGCCGGTCGTGCAGCATCGGCGTCCAGATGCCGTCCGGGCAGAGGCAGGAGACGTGCACGTCACGCAGCCCGGCCGTCCGCAGGTCGGCGAGGGTGCCGATGCTGAACGCGAGCAGCGCGTGCTTGCTGGCCGCGTAGACGGTTTCACCCGGGGCGGCGACCAGCCCGGCCAGGGAGACCACGTTGAGCACGTGCCCGTGCCGCTGGGCGCGCATCACGTCGAGGGCGGCGAGGGTGCCGTTCATCGCGCCGAGCGCGTTGACCTCGACCACCTGCCGTCGGGTGGCCGGGTCCTGCGTCCAGGACGCTCCGGTGACCAGGATGCCGGCGTTGTTCACCCACAGCCCGAGCCCGCCCCGACCGGCCGCCTCGGCGGCCACGGCGGCGCAGGCGGCCGGGTCGCGGACGTCCAGCGCCCGGGACCATCCGCCGAGCGGCGCGGCGGCGAGCGCGACCGCGTCGGGATCCAGGTCGGTCAGGAGTACGGTCCAGCCGTCGGCGTGCAACGCGGCGGCGACGGCCCGGCCGAGCCCACCCGCCGCCCCGGTCACCACGGCGGTGGTGGGCGTCATCGGCGCAAGGTATCGCCGTCGCCCCGCCCACACCAGCCCCGGTCGGCCGGTCAGGGGGCCGGCGGCTCGATCGGCTGGGGCCGGTTCTCCCACTTGGTCGACAGCGCGATGCCGGTGCGGGTGGAGGCCACCCCGGGGGTACGGCTCAGCCGCACGATCAGCTGTTCCAGCTCGGCGATGGTGCCGACCCGAGCCTTGAGCAGGAAGGATTCGACGCCGGCCATGAAGTAGCAGGACTCGATCTCGGGCATCTGCCGGAACGTCTCCAGCACGTCGTCGGTGTCCCCGCCGGAGTCCTCGACGATGCCGATGAGCGCGGTCACGCCGAGGCCGATCGCCTCCGGCTCGACCTCGGCCCGGTAGGCCCGGATGACGCCGCTGGACTCCAGCTTGCCGACCCGTTCGTGCACGGCCGGCGCGGAGAGGCCGACCTGCCGGGCCAGCTCGGCGTACGACAGGCGGGCGTTACCGCGCAGTAGTTCGACGAGGCTCCGGTCGATCGCGTCCACGGAGGGTGAGCCTATCCGTTGGGGCGTAACGTCCGGCGACCGGCATCCGTTGGATCTGACAGCAGGTGACAGTTCGCAGACCGACGGTCAAGGGAGTCCCGCGCCGGTACCATTTACTAACTTCCCACTCCGTGCGTTTTTCGCGTTTGGCGGACAGGCCAGTTCGCTGGTGCTGTAATTGCCATACGTCCCTCATGACGGCTCTGGGCTCGCACCGGCCGGGGGCAGTGTGTTCAGCCGAGGGCTTCGTCGACGCGAGGAGGGGGCTGTGGACACTGGAGATCGCCTGCTGACACCGGGTGAGGTCGCCGCACTGTTTCGGGTGGACCCGAAGACTGTGACGCGGTGGGCGGCGGCCGGCCGGATAGGCAGCATCCGGACTCCAGGCGGGCATCGCCGGTTTCGGGAATCCGAGGTGCGGGCCCTGCTGGAAGGGGAGGGCATGTTGGACGAGGCGGAAGACATGGGCAAGCCACGTAACGTGGGCCCGGCCGCCTCGACCGGGCCGGGTCCGGCCAATGCCGGGATGTACTGAATGGTGCGAGACGGACGCGCGGGCCGGCCGAAAGGTCCGGCCCGCCGCCGACTGAACGGGCGGCGGACCCGCCGGTACCGATCGTTGCGGCCCGGCTGACCGTTGTGGCCCGGCTGACCGTTGTGGCCCGGCTGACCGTTGTGGCCCGGTTGATCGTTGCGGCCCGGCCGGGCACCCGCCCCGATTGGCGACGGCGGTCGGGCACACACGTCCGGATCGACGGCGGTGGCCGTGGTGGTCAGCGCTCGGCGGCCAACTCGCCCGACCAGCGGCGGAACAGGGTGTGCGGCACGCCCAGGGCGTCCAGCACCTTGCCGGCGACGAAGTCGACAAGTTGCTGCGCGGTGGCGGACGCGCCCGCGCCGTAGAAGCCGGGGCTGGCCGGCAGCACCACCGCGCCGGCGTCGTGCAGCGCGATCAGGTGTTCCAGGTGGCTGCGGGTCACCGGGGTCTCCCGGGGCACCAGCACCACCGGGCGTCGTTCCTTGAGGTTGACCTCGGCGGCGCGTTGCAGCAGGTCCTTCGACAGGCCGATGGCGATGCCGGCGCAGGCCGCCGTGCTGGCCGGCACGACCGCCATGCCGCGTACCCGGTAGGAGCCGCTGCTCGGGCCGGCGGCGATGTCGCCGGCCGGCCAGTGCCGCACGTCGTCGCCGGTGAGGTCCCGGCCCAGCCAACCGGCGAGGTCCTCGGCCCAGTGGCCGTCCCGGAACGGCCGGCCGGTCTCGTCGAGGACGGTCAGCCGGGCGGCCCGGGACACGATCAGGTCCACCGGATGCCCGGCGTCGAGCAGCCCCCGGACGACGGCCGCCGCGTAGGGGGTGCCGGACGCCCCGGAAACCCCCACCACCCATGGTTCGCGCATACGCCCAGCCTGCCTGGTGTACGCCGACCGCCGACGCCCGCCCCCACAATCGGCCCCGTCGGCACGGTGCGGGACCGGCCGGTCGACCCACCGTCGCCGTACCGGCGCCTCCGGGCCTCCCGCAGCAGGCCCGGACGGCACGTCGACGCTGGACCTGCGATGCTGCGCACGGATGATCCACACGGTACGGGGGAGACATCGGTAATGGTCGACGAGATCCTCTGGTCGTTACGGTCGGCGTGCCCGATCCCACCCCGGCTCTCCCCGTACGCCGACGGGGTGCAGGAGTGGTTGCTGGAGCTGCTGCCCCGGCTGGGTCTGCCGTTGGGTGCCGAGGCGCTGCACCGGCTCGACCGGGCCGGCTTCGCCAGGTACGCGAGCCGCCTCTACCCGGACGCCAGCGAGCCGGACCTGCGTACCGTGTCGGCCCTGTTCACCTGGTTCTTCCTGGTCGACGACGCCTGCGACGGGCCGGACCGGCTGCCGTCGGAGCAGATCCGGGCGCTGCGTCGCGGGACGCTGACCCTGCTGCACGACGGCCCCCGACGGCGGCACCCGGGATTCGGGGGTCCGCTGCGCCGGCTGCTGGTCGAGGCGTGGCGGATGCCCCGCCGCCGGATGCCGGCCCGCTGGCGGCTGCGGTTCGTCGACGCGGTCGGTGACCACCTGGACGGCAACTGGCGGGAGGCGGTGGCGAAGGAGAGCGGCCGGACACCCGGCGTGGCCGAGTACGTGGCGTTGCGCCGGGCCACCTCGGCGGCGTACGTGTCGTATCCGCTGATCGAGTTCGTCGGGGGCAGGGCGCTGCCGGACGCGGTCTACCACCATCCGCTGCTGCGCCGGATCGGTGAACTCGGCAACGACCTGCTCTCCTGGTACAACGACCTCGCCTCGATGGAACGGGACCGGACCACCTCGGGCGGGCACAACCTGGTGTTGGCGCTCGCCGACGAGCGGGACGTGCCGGTGGAGCGGGCCGCCGAGCTGGTCGCCGACCGCTGGCGGGACACGATGACCCGGTTCCAGATGCAGTGTGCAGCCGTCCCGTCGTTCGGCCCGGCGCTTGACGACTCCGTTGCCGCCCACCTCGACGGCATCGCGAACGCCGTCCGGGGCACCATCGACTGGACCCTGGAAAGCGCCCGCTACCCCGTCCACCCCCACCCCTGACGCCCGGCGGGGCGCAGGGCAGTGCGGGAACCGAGATGAGCGAGGAGCGGAGTCAGGCGCCGAGGTCGAGGCGGATCACCAGGTCGAGCAGGGCGAAGACGAACAGGGCGATGCCGACGAAACCGTTGGCGGTGAAGAAGGCCCGGTTGACCCGGCTCAGGTCGGTCGGGGTGACCACCACGTGCTGGTAGCCGAAGGCGACCGCGGTGAGCGCCAGCCCGATCCACCACGGCCAGCCGAAGCCGACCAGCGCACCGAACCAGATGAACAGCGCGAACGTCACCACGTGCGCCACGGTGGAGGCGTGCAGGGCGAACCGCCGGCCGTAGCGGGCGGGGACGCTGCGTACCCCGATCCGGCGGTCGACCTCGTCGTCCTGGCAGGCGTAGATCAGGTCGAAGCCGCCGATCCACAGGCCGACGGCCGCGCCGAGCAGCCAGGCCGGCCCGGAGCCGGCGAAGGTGCCGGTGACGGCGAGCCAGGCGCCGACGGGGCCGACGGCCTGGGCGATCGCCAGGATGGCGTGCGGCCAGTCGGTGAACCGCTTGCCGTAGGGGTAGACGACCAGCGGAATGACGGCGAGCGGGGCGAGCACCAGGCAGAGCGGGTTGAGCAGGGCGGCGGCGGCGAGGAAGACCACCAGGGCGACGGCCGCGCCGGTCCAGGCCGTCCGCACGCTCACCGCCCCGGTGACCAGTTCCCGCCCGGCGGTACGCGGGTTACGCGCGTCGATCCGCCGGTCGAGGATGCGGTTGGCGGCCATGGCGAACGTCCGTGCCCCGACCATCGCCACGGTGATCAGCAGCAGGTCTCCCCAGCGCACCCGGCCGCCGTTGACCTGCATCGCGGTCAGCGCCGACAGGTACGCGAACGGCAGCGCGAAGACGGAGTGCTCGATCGCGACGAGCTTGAGGAAGGACTTGACCCGGCCGGGGCGGGCGGCCGGGGCGACGGCGGTGGCCATCAGATGCCGTACTCCTTCCAGCGCTTGTCGACCAGGGAGGTGACCTCCGGCGACATGGTCATCTCCTCCGGCCAGCCCCGGGTGTAGCCCTCGGCGGGCAGCTTGCGGGTGGCGTCGACGCCGACCTTGCCGCCCCAGAACTGCTGGTAGGAGGCGTGGTCGAGGTGGTCCACGGGGCCTTCGGTGAGCAGCAGGTCGCGGGCGTAGTCGACGTTGCCGAAGGCGCGGAAGGCGACCTCGTTGTAGTCGTGCACGTCGCAGTCGGCGTCGACGATCACGATCAGCTTGGTCAGCGACATCAGGTGCGCGCCCCAGATGGCGTTCATGACCTTCTGCGCGTGCTTGGGGTAGCGCTTGTTGATGGACACGATGGCGCAGTTGTGGAACACCCCGGCGGCCGGCAGGTCGTAGTCGACGATGTCCGGGATCAGCAGCTTGAGCAGCGGCTGGAAGATCCGCTCGGTGGCCTTGCCGAGGCCGTGGTCCTCCTGCGGCGGCTTGGACGTGACGATCGAGTGGTAGACCGGGTTGCGCTGCATGGTCATCGTCTCGACGTGCAGCACCGGGAACGGCTCGACCGGGGTGTAGAAACCGGTGTGGTCGCCGAACGGTCCCTCGGGCAGCCGCTCGCCGGGCTCCAGGTAGCCCTCCAGCACGATCTGCGCGTGCGCGGGCACCTGCAACGGCACGGTCAGGCAGTCGACCATCTCGACCCTTTCGCCGCGCAGGAACCCGGCGAACAGGTATTCGTCGATGTCACCGGGGAGCGGCGCGGAGGCGGCGTAGCTGACCACCGGGTCGCAGCCGATGGCGATGGCGACCGGCAGCCGCTGCCCGAGCCGCTCGGCGACCGCGTGGTGGGCGGTGGAGTCCTTGTGGATCTGCCAGTGCATGCCGAGCGTGTTGCGGGAGTGCTGCTGGAGGCGGTAGAGACCGAGGTTGCGCTTGCCGGTCTCGGGGTGCTTGGTGTGGGTCAGCCCGTAGTTGTGGAAGATCCCGCCGTCGTCGGGCCAGACCTGGAGGCCGGGCAGCCGGTCGAGGTCGACGTCGTCGCCGGAGTAGACCACCTCCTGGCAGGGGGCGGTCTTAACCTTGCGCGGCGGCACCGACTTGAGCTGCATGACCTTGCCCAGCCCCTCGCGGATGCCGGACCAGCCGACCGGCAGCTCCGGCTTGATCAACGCGCCGATCCGGTCGCCGATCTCGTCGAGCGATCCGACGCCGAGCGCCATCGCCATCCGCTTCTCGGTGCCGAACAGGTTGATCGCCACCGGCATCTCGCCCCGGGTGGGCCGCTCGAACAGCAGCGCCGGCCCGCCGGCCCGGACCGTCCGGGTGACCACCTCGCTGATCTCCAGCGTGGGGTCCACCGGGACGGTCACCCGCCGCAGCTCGCCCGCGCGCTCCAGCGCCGCGAGGAAGTCCTTGAGATCGGTGTACGGGAAGCCACGAGCCGCCATACGGCCAGTCTCCCGCACCCCGGCCGGCAGCGCCCACGCCGGGTACGTCCCAGCGGTGTGCGCCTCCCCACCCGGACCGGTACGTCTGCCCGCGCCGGCGGGTGCGTCTCTCCGGCCGGCGGCTGGTCGTTGCACGGGTGACGGCCGGTCGGGCCGCGACGTCGGGACGGGGGCAGGATGGGCGACGAACGGGTTCCGGCGGGGTTCACCGAGCAGCGGGCGCAGGTCGGCGACGTGTCGATCAACTATGTCCGGGGCGGTCGGGGGCCGACCCTGGTGCTGCTGCACGGCTATCCGCAGTGCTGGCGGATGTGGCGGGGGCTGCTGCCGGAGCTGGCCGCGACGTACCAGGTGGTCGCCCCCGACCTGCGCGGTTTCGGCGGCAGTGACGCCCCACCCGACGGGTACGACAAGAAGACCGTCGCCGCCGACCTGCACGGGCTGTTGACCGGGCTGGGCCTGGCCGACGACATCCGGCTGGTCGGCCACGACGTGGGCACCATGGTCGCGTACGCCTATGCCGCCGCGCACCCCGACACGGTGTCCCGGCTGGTGCTGACCGAGGCACCGATCCCGGACGAGAGCATCTACACGTTTCCCGCGTTGACCGAGGCCGGGCCGGCGGTGTGGAACTTCGGCTTCTTCAGCCTCACCAACGGTCTGCCGGAGGAACTGGTCACCGGCCGGGAGGCACGCTGGGTGGACCGCTTCACCGACTCGATCATGGTGCACAAGGGCAGCATCGGCCCGGACGACATCGAGGAGTACGCCCGGCACCTGAGCGACCCGGCCCACCTGCGGGCCAGCTTCGACTATTTCCGGGCCTTCGCGCAGGACGTCAAGGACAACACCGCGTACCGGAAGAGCCCGTTGCCGATGCCGGTGCTGGCCGTCGGCGCGGCGGCCAGCCTCGGCGGCCAGGTCGCCGACCAGGTACGCCGCTACGCCCGCACGGTCGACGGCCAGGTAATCAACGACAGCGGGCACTGGCTGTTCGAGGAGCGCCCCGCCGAGCTGACCGCCCTCCTACTCCCCTTCCTGCACGGCTGACCCGGAGCCGGCGAGATCAGGTCGATCCGGTGCGGGTGGACGCATCCTTGGTCAGGGCGTCGCGGACGACCTCGGAGCAACGGCTCGCGGCCCGCTCGGCGAGGCGGTCAAGGTGCTTCACCAGGTCCACCGGCAACCGGGCTCACCCATTCGGGGATCCCGACGGGTTCGGGGGTCAGCGGGTGCGGGCGAGCGTCAGGAAGGATCGCCAGGCTGCCGGGGTGAAGCTCAGCACGCCACCGTCGCGGTCCTTGCTGTCGCGGACGGCGACCAGCCCGGGAAGGTTGTCGGCCACCTCGACGCAGTTACCGCCGTTGGTGCTGCTGCAGGTGCTGGTGCGCCACCGCGCGCCGGTCAGCTCCATGACTTCGCCACCTCCGTCAACAGATCGATCGACTGCTGGAGCGGCAGCGCCTCCCCCTGGATCGACTCCCAGGCCGACCGGACCGCCAGCACGTCCTCGGTGTGGTCGATCACCTGACCCTTGAGCTGATCGTCCAGATAGACGACGTCCTCCCCGGTTGGCAGCGTAGCCAGCACGAAGGCCCCGGCGACACCCGGATATGCGCCGACCGAGGCGGGCACCACGTGCAGCCGCACCCGGGGATGTTCGGTGGCAATTTTCACCAGCCGCAACAGTTGCTCACGCATCACCACCGGTCCGCCGACCGGGCGGCGTAACACGTGTTCGTCGAGCACCGCGACGAGCTGCGGCGGTCGTTCGCCGGTCAGCACCGCCTGCCGGGCCAACCGCGCCTCGGCCCGCTGTTCCACCTCCTGCTCGTCGAAGAGGCCGACGCTGCGGAACAGCGCGCGGGCATAGGCCGCTGTCTGGAGCAGCCCCGGCACCACCATGTGCTCGAACGACCGGAGCACGGTGGCCTGCCGCTCGTTGGCCTCCCACTCCCGCATCCACTGCGGCGACCCGAGGCGGGCCAGCATCCGGGCGAACGCGCCGCCGGTGTCGAGTGCCGCATCGACCCGCTCCCAGAAGTCGGGCGGCGGCTTGCGCGCCCCGGTCTCGACCATCGCCACCGTGGACGGCGAGTAGTTGACCGCCTTGGCCAGGTCCTCCTGGGTCATCTTCCGGGCGGCCCGCATGTGCCGCAGTTCCTCGATCAGCACCCGTAAACGCTCGTCCATCCGCACGTCTCCTCACCACCGCGACCCGCGTTCCTCACCGGCCTCACCGTCGACCCGCTCAGGTACACACGGCGACCGGATGCCTTCCGAGCGTAGTGCCGTCCTCACCAGACTGTGCCCAGCGGAACCGCCCGGATCCGACAGGACGGGCGGAACCGCGGAGGGGTCGTCCGGTAAGTCGGCGACGGACGGCCCCTCCCTCCAGCGCAGTCGCCCCCCACATCGGCGACGGACGATCCCCACCCGAGCGCCCGGACCTCGGCGACGCCCCGCCCCGGGCCCACGGGCGAGAAGAGGAAGACACGATGACCAGCCCTGTGCAGCGCTCCCGGCTCCACGTCCCACTCCGACCACTGTGGCTCTGTCGGGCCTGCGGCGGTCCGTGGCCCTGCGCCACCGCCCGCCTGACCCTTGCGACCGACTACCGGAACAGCCGGGTCGCCCTGTCGATCTACCTGGCCGGGATGCTGTACACCGCCGTCGAGGACCTGTACCGGCTCCACCCCGACGACACCCCGAAACCCGCAGCGCTGTACGAACGCTTCCTCGGCTGGACCGCCCGCACCTATCGGTGAACTTTAGTTTCTGGTCGACCAGCGGCACGAACCAGAGAACTCAGTCAGACCAACATCTGGCATTCCCGTCCATTCGGGTGTGTCACTGGTCCCCCGTGGCACGAGCCTGCGACCAATGCCCGGAGACCATCTTGTGCGCCTCAATCGCAGACGCCACCGTGAGACCGATCTCCGCTGCCAGGACTTCGTACCGGACGTTCCACGATGGCGGCGGTTCGGGGAGATCATCCGGCACGGTGTGGGTACCTCGGATGGAGAAGACGTGGTGCACCCGCCTGACCAGCGCTTCATCAGCCGGCACGCCGTCCTCCACCAGCAAGACGAGGTCGACCAGATCTCTGACCCGGGTGGACAGCCCGGTCTCGTAGAGCCGCGTCAGGGCATGCAGCTTCTCGGCGTACTGCTGCCGCAGGTCAGCTACCCAGATCGCCCGGGTGGGGATGGCGGCGAATGCCAGGTCGTCAGGCAGTTCGCGCAGCTCGACGCCGCCAAGCTCCTCGGGTCGCGCCACCACGTCCAGCTTGAGCTTGGCGAAGAGCTGGCCGGCGAGGCGACTCTCGACCGCGAAGCGCCAGGCCGGACGGCCGTACGCGTCGTCGCGTAGCCGGACCGGCGCGGTGGCCGAGTAGCTGAACCCGTCACCGTCAGGGTCGGTGAGCAGGGCCTCGGTGAGCACCTCGTGGAGTTCCGTTCCGTCGCCCGGATCTGCTACCAGGCCCGGCCGCATCACCAGGTCGACATCACGGGTCGATCGTGCGAGCCCGGGCCGCCTCAGCTCGACCGCCATACCACCCTTGAGCACCCAGGCATCGGTGTGCTGATGGACGAGTCGCACCAGGAGCCGGGTGAAGGCGAGGCGGCGACGGAGCCAGTTGGGGTCCCTACCGAGCAGTCGCGCACGTTCGAGGATGCGGTTGTCGAGGGCAGCGCGGAGCGCGGAAGGCGTCGAGTATTTCCTGTTCATCGACCTGCCGCCGCCAGGGCCGTCTGCGCACCCAGCTCCGCCGTGGGGCCCAGTTCCGTGGCGGCGGCACGTAGCCGCCTTGGGGTGATGAGGCCCCGGCTGAGCGCCTCGGCGACAGCACCGTCGAGCCACTGTTGCTCGATCCTTGCCTGTGCGCACTCGGCAAGTGCGCGACTCGGGGTCGTCACCCGGAACCCTTCTCGATCCTCGATGTCTGCTTCGGGGGGGAGTGGTCGGTGCAGGACGATCTCCGGTGCCAAGCGTCGGAACCGCGCGGGAACCGACAGATGCACCCTGGCCGGGTCGAGATCACCAAGGTCGTGCACGGAGAGCGCGCTGGCATGACTCACCACGCCCACCGCTCCGCTCCACAGCACCCAACGGACGAGATGGTCCGCCGGATGCGCCGGCCAATCCACCAGCCGGAAGACTCCTCGGTCAACCCGCACCCAGTTGCCGTGATCAACGTGGTATTTCTGCGCCTGATGCGAGTATCCGGCTTCCGCAGCCTGCGCGGCGGTGACGTAGCCGTGTTGGCGAGCAGCGAGCTGGAACAGCGCGCGCCGGTTCGTCCGCTGGCCGGATGGTGACACCCGACAAGGGTAACAAACTAAAGAAAAACTTTAGTTTCTGGTCAGTCACCAACACAGAACTAAAGTTTTCTTTTAGTTTCCGCACCGAGAGGTGCATCCTTCTCGTCGGCGGTCGGCCGGTCAGGCCACCGGCTGCCAGGCGCACGCGGCGAGGGGCGGGTCGAGCGGGGCGCGGGTCAGCCGGTTGGCGAGGGTCGAGATGGTGTACGTCCCGACCCCGAGCACCACGTCCAGGGCGTGCCGGGGCCGGTAGCCGGCGTCGAGGAAGGCGGTCAGCTCGTCGTCCGGCACGTCACCGGCGTGGTCGAGGACGGCGAGGGTGAACCGGCGCAGCGCCGCCAGCCGGGGTTCGGGCAGGTCGGTGCCGTCGCGCAGCGCGGTGACCAGTTCAGCGGCGGCACCGAGTCGGGTCAGGGTCGCGGTGTGCATCGCCACGCAGAGGTGGCACCGGTTGCGGGTGGCGACGGTCAGCACCACCACCTCCCGCTCGACCGGCGCGAGGTCGGCGGCCTCGAAGGTCGCGGAGGCCGTCAGGAACCCCTTGAGCAGCTCGGGGGATTCGGCCATCAGCCCGACCGCGCCGGGCAGGTGGCCGAGCTTGCGCTGTACGCCGGCCATGGTCGGCCGGGCGGCGTCGGGCGCGGTGTCGAGGGTGTGGGCGGTGAAGGTCGGTCGGGACATGGCGGTACCCCTCACGTAAGATAGTCAACGTGGTTGTCGAAACAGTAAACCAGGTTGTCGAACATGTCGACGGGTGACCCTCAGCGCCCCGGCTTCGTGCTGCCGCTGCTGCTGCTCGCCGGCTTCCGCAGCCTCGTCGACGACCTGCACGCCGAGTTGGCCCGGCAGGGGCACCCCGAGCTGCGGCCGGCGCACGGCTTCGTGCTCCAGGCCGTCGGCGTTGCCGGCACCACGGCGTCCGATCTGGGCCACCGCCTCGGCATTTCGAAGCAGGCCGCCGGGAAGACCGTCGACCGGCTGGTCGCCCTCGGTTACCTGGAACGCGCCGACGACCCGGCCGACGCCCGCCGCAAGCTGGTCCGGATGACGGAGAAGGGTGTCGACGGGCTACGCCGGTCGGCGGTGCTCTTCGACGCGCTGCGGGAGCGCTGGGTGGCGCGACTCGGCGCGGAGCGGGTGGCCGCCCTGGAGGACGACCTGCGCGCGGTCACCCCACCGGATTCCTTCCGCCTCGACGTCCCCGGCTGGTTCGGCACCTGACCACTCCAGAGCCAAGCGCGGAAGCACCGGCAGGAGCGGGCCGGTTGGGGTCAGGCGGTTCGCGGTGTCGCCGTGCTGGCCCGTGTCACCAGCCGGTTTGGCACCAGGCTGGTACCGGGCTCGACGGGCTGGTTGCGGATCTGTCGCAGCGCGGTCTCGACACATCTGCGGCCCACTTCGGCGAAGTCCTGATGGATCGTGGTCAGCGGTGGGATGAACGAGGCGCTGTCCGGGATGTCGTCGAAGCCGATCACGCTGATGTCGCGGGGAACGATCCGTTGCTTCTCGTGCAACGCCCGCAGCACGCCGAGGGCCATCTGGTCGTTGCCGGCGAAGACCGCGGTACACGACGCCTCGTCCGCCAGCAGGAGGCCGGCGCGGTAGCCGGATTCGGCCGACCAGTCGCCGCGGTACATCGACGGTACGGGCCGACCCGCCCCTTCGAGCACGCGGCGCCACGCCGTCGCCCGACGCCCGGCGGCGAAGGACTCCGGTGGCCCGGCGACGTGCCAGACGGTGTGGTGGCCGAGGTCGAGCAGGTGTTGGACGGCCTGCCGCGCACCGTCGGCCTGATCGGTGTCCACCACGCTGTAACGGTCGCCGGCATCGGAGTCGACGACCACGACATGCACCCCTGGCGGGAGGACGAACATCGCGGCGTCGAGCAGATGCACCTCCATCACCACGATGACGGCGTCCACCGCCAACTCGCCCAGTCGGGTGAACGCGCCCAGCACGCCGTGCTGGGTGGGTGTCGCCACGGGCATGAGCGTGATCACGTAACCAGCACGGCTGGCGTGGGTGGCGATCGCCTCGAGCAGCCGGCTGTTTCCCGTGGTCGACAGCGTGAAGATGATGACGCCGATGGTGCGGAACTCGCCGTTCTTCAGCGCCCGGGCCGCGCTGTTGGGCCGGTAGCCCAACTGCTTCATCGCCGCGAGAACCTGTTGGCGGGTGGACGCGACAACCCCGGGATGTCCGGTGGAGACGCGGGATACCGTCTGCGCGGAGACCCCGGCTGCTCGGGCCACGTCCGCCATCGACACGCGCCGGTGGCGCCGGGTGATGCCTGACGATCCGGCGAGGGCCCGCGGCACACCGTCCGGCGATGCTGGGATCATCGCTACGGTGCTCCTTTCGCAGCCCGGCGGGCTGTTGAACGACACGATAGAGCAGCTGTCGGTTCTTG
Organism: Micromonospora sp.; assembly: GCF_048594385.1. Taxonomy (NCBI): domain Bacteria; kingdom Bacillati; phylum Actinomycetota; class Actinomycetes; order Micromonosporales; family Micromonosporaceae; genus Micromonospora; species Micromonospora sp. Next base: position 15,009 of record NZ_JBMDWU010000015.1, read on the forward strand.
ACGCCATCCGAGAAAGACGGTGGAGGGATCCGGAACGAGGCGTCCCGGATCCCTCCACCGTCAGGTTGGTGTCAGCCGCGGGTCCACCGCTGGTTGGCGCCTCCGTTGCAGGTCCACATGTTCACCGCTGATCCGTTCGCGGTCGCGTTGTTGGCGACGTCCAGGCACAGCCCGGACTGGGCTCCCACCACGGTGTTGTTGGTGAGGGTCCACTGCTGGCTGGCACCGCTGCCACAGTCCCAGAGGATCACCGTGGCACCCGGCGTCGTGCTCTGACCGGAGACGTCCAGGCACTTGCCGAGCGACTGCAACTGGCGGGTGGAGGCGTTGTACGTCCACTGCTGGTTGGCCCCGGTGTGGCAGTCCCAGAGCGCCGGCCTCGTCCCGTTCGCGGAGTTGCTGTTCGGCACGTCGAGGCAACGACCCGACTGGGCGCCGATCAGTCTCGCCGTCGTCGTCCCGGTGGACGGGACCGGTGTCGTCGGCACGACGCCGCCCAGGTCGATGGTGCTGTACGTGACGGAGTTGACGGTGCTGCCGTTGTAGCCGCCGCTGAGCACCACCAGGCTGTGGCCGTCGGCCAGCGGAACCATGCCGCGGCTGTACCCGCCCGCGACCTTGGAATCGACACGGGTCCAGGCGTTCGCGGCACCGCCCTGGGTGTTGACGAACACGTCGGTTGTGCTTTGCGCACTGACGACGAGGGTGCCGTTGGAGCCGCCGGTGGGAAGCCAGGTGATGTACGGGTTCCAGAAAGCGGTCTGGCCGTCGGTCGACCTCAGGACCTGGCCGGTGACTGAGCCGAACGCCTCGGGGTTGGAGGAGATCTTGTAATAGACCGCGAGGTTTCCCGCCGGCGAGCCCCCGTACTCGTACGTCATCACGTAGTTGCCGTTCGGCAGCTTCGCAACTGTCGACATGCCGGGTCGGTCGCTTCGGGTTGAGGTCGCCACGTCGTCCACGACGGGGCCCCAGTTGACGCCGTCCGTGCTGACCTGGTGCACCAGCTTCTGGCTGTGGTTGCTGTCTCGCTCGTCGGAGTAGTAGACGATGAGTCTGTTGCCGTTGACCAGGAAGAAGGGTTCCCAGACCGGTCTGCCCGCGCCGTTGACGATGTTCTTGACGAAGGTCCAGGTCTGCCCTTGGTTCGTGCTGGCGTACATGTCGATCTTGAAGCCGGAGCGGTTACTGGGGACGGAGTCGCCGGCGGCCAGGATGGTCCCGGCGGGGAAATTGCCGATCGCGGTGGGCAGTTCGAACAGCTGTGGCTGCCAGCGCATGCCCCAGCCGTTCTGTGTGTCGGCGACTTCCGAGATCTTGGTCCAGGAGTTGCCGGTGTCGGTGCTGCGGTAGATCGGGAAGACGGGCTTGCCGTTGGTGTACTGCTCGAAGGTGGCGAGCATGGTGCCGTTGGACGACCCGCTGTGCTCCAGCCGTATCCCCCTGGGGTAGAGCGTGCCGGGGGCGGGGGTGCCGGACGGCGGGGTGTACATGGTCTGCGAGGAGCGGGTGATGGCCTCGCTCACCGTGGGGAGGAAGACGGTGCCGACCGCCGCGACCAGGGCGAGCAGCAGGAGCAGGACAAGGAGGGGGAAGGGACGGGAGAGCGGGGCGGCGCCGGATCTGACGCCTGTCTGCTTCGGGAACATGTGCGGCTCCAATAGCGGGGGAACGAGGTTCTCGTCCGGGTCCGCCGCGTCGGGAGTGACCAGGTGGCGGTACGGCGGAGTTCAGGGAACTGTCAGCCGGGCGAGTTGGCGTCCAGCGGCTGGTCGTTGTCCTCTCTCCTCGCAGACGGGTGGGCCAGGGGTCAGGGCGTCTCTCCGCTGGCCGCCACCGTCGACAATGTCACCCTTGTCGATGTTTACGCAAACATTGTTCGGCGAACGATGTCATCAGCCTCATGGGGCGTCAACGGTGTCGGCCAATTGGAAGGCAGCACGACCACCGACCACCGCTGGCGGTCGGTACCGCTGAACCGGCTTCGGCAGGGATGGACGTTCGGCAGGCCAAGGCGCATCGACACACCTGGCCCCCCGGTGGAGGATGGGACGCATGGACGACGCGTACACGGTGGGCGATCCGGACGGCCTCTCCCCGCTGCAACGGGAGATCCGCGACGCGGTGGCCCGGGAGCTGCACGCCCAGCTCGCCCTGCGGGCCGAGCACCTCGAACTGGCCGACGTGCCCGAGGTCGCCTACCAGGTGACCCTGGGTGTCGACCGGGTGCTCACCGGCCGGCTCACTCCACCCCGGCGTACGAGTGCAGGCCGGTGAAGAAGAAGTTCACCCCGAACAGGTTCATCAGCACGGTCAGGAAGCCCAGCACCGCGATCCAGGTCGCCACGTTGCGCCGGACGCTGGGCGTGGCGCGGGCGTGCAGGTAACCGGCGTAGACCACCCAGGAGATGAACGCCCAGGTCTCCTTCGGGTCCCAGCCCCACGCCCGACCCCAGGCCGCCTCGGCCCAGATCGCGCCCGCGATCACCGCGAACGTGAAGATCGGGAACGAGAAGGCGTGCAGCGCGAAGGTCAACCGCTCCAGGTCGGCCGCCCCGGGCAGCCGCCGGGCCAACGTGTACGGGAAGCTGCGCCGCCCCTGCTCGTAGCCGTTGCGCAGCAGGAACGACACCGCCGGCACCACGCCCAGCAGGAAGATGCCGGAGGAGAAGACGATCGTCGACACGTGGATGATGAACCAGTACGACTGGAGCGCCGGCATCAGCGGCACCACCGGGACATAGAGCTTCAGCTCGGCGAACGCCAGCAGCAGCACCATGACCAGGGTGAGGAACAGCCCGAGCCGGCGCAGCGACGGCCGCTTCCAGAGCACCACGAGCCAGGCGGCGGTCCCGATCCAGGTGACCGTCAGCACGAACTCGTACATGTTGCCCCAGGGCATCCGGTCGGCCGCGATGCCCCGGGTGACCAGCGCGCCGAGGTGCAGCGCGGCGGCGAGCACGGTCAGCGCGGCGGCGATCCGCCCGGCGAGCCGGGCCCGTCCCGCCGAACGGCTCGGCCGGGTCGACGGCGGCGTACCGGTGACGGTGTCGTCCGGCACCGGCCCGTCGACCTTGGTGACACCCGCGCCGCCGACACCCACGCCGACCAGCTCCCGGGCCGGGGCGACCCGGGCCGACACCGCGCGGACGTTGCCCAGGGCGTACTCGACGGCGTGGCTGATCATCGCGATCAGGTACACCAGGATCGCGAACGTCACCAACTGGTCGGAGACTGCGGACATCACTCGACTCCCTCTCGCGCCCGCCGGTCGGGCCGCCCGTCGTCGCGTACCGCAGCGACGAGAGACGCGAACTCCTCGGCGAACCCTGGATGCTCGGTGCGCGGCAGCCCACCGGCCGACACCAAACTACTACCGCCCGTCGGAGATCCACTGTCGGGGGGCGTCACCCGGAACCAGACCCGCCGACGGCGGCCGAACAGCGAACCCATCAGCCCGACCAGCAGCACCACGCAGGCGCCCAGCATCAGCTTCTCGCCCGGGTCGTGCCGGACGGACAGGGTGACGTACCGCTTGGTGCCCAGGAACTCCAGCTTGCTGCCGTCGTCCAGGGTCCACGTCTCGCCCGGGGCCAGCTTCCTGTCGCCCACCTGCTTGAGCTTGCCGCTGGTCACCTGGCGCTGGTCGAGCTGGTAGACCGAGCCGGGGATGCCGGCGTCCAACCCCAGGTTGCCCCGGTAGGCGGCCAGCACCACGGCCGGGTTGCGTTCCTCGGGGAACCGCGACGAGACGAACGGCGCGGTGTCCGGGGCGGTCGGCAGGTAGAGCCCCTCGAAGGCGACCTGCTGGTTCGCGTCCCGGCGGCCGGTCTTCGGGTCGACGTTGGCGTCCGGGAAGGCGGCCACCCCCTCGCTGGTGAGGTTGGCGTCGCCGCTGGTCAGGAACGGCACCGTGCTGGTCTGGCTGCGGCCGTACCGGTCGGTGTATTTCAGGATCGGGGCGTAGCCGTGGCCCAGCAGGTAGACGTTCGCCGAGCCGAGCCGCAGCGGCGAGTTGACCGAGAAGTCGGCGGTCCGCCGGTCCGAGCCGTCCGGGCGGTCCACGGTCACCGTCGCGCGGTAGCTCTCCGGCTGCCCGGACGCCAGGAACCGGGCGTCGAAGTTGTCCAGGGTCAGGCAGAACGGCGGCAGGTCGGCGCTGTCGACGCGCGGGCCCAGCTTCGCCTCGGCGTACTGCTGGCGGGTGTTGCAGAAGGCCTCGTCGGCGACCAGCAGGCGGTTGCCGTGCCAGCCGTACCACGAGCCGAGCGCGACGCCGATCAGCACGGCGACCAGCGAGGTGTGGAACAGCAGGTTGCCGGTCTCCTTGAGGTAGCCCTTCTCGGCGGAGACCTCGTTGCCGCGCACCTGTACCCGCCACCGGCGGCGGCGCAGCACCGCGGCGATGGCCTGCGGGTCGGCGGCTCCCGGCGACTCCAGCACGGTGTGCTGCGGCAGCCGGTCCATCCGCTTGGGCGCGGCCGGCGGCCGGGCCCGCAACGCCCGCACGTGGTCGCGCATCCGGGGCAGGATGCAGCCCACCAGCGAGGTGAACAGCAGCAGGTAGATGGCGGAGAACCAGACCGAGCCGAACACCTCGAACGCGCCGATCCGGTCGAGCTGCGGGGCCAGCTCGGGGTGCTCGACGAAGTACCTGTCGACGTTCTCCGGGTTGACCCCGCGCTGCGGCAGCACCGAGCCGGGGATCGCCGCGACCGCGAGCAGGAACAGCAGGATCAACGCGGTACGCATGCTGGTGAGCTGCCGCCACGAGTTGCGCAGCAGGGCCAGCAGCGGGTTCGGCCGGCGGCGGGGGGCCTCGGCGGGTGGGCTGGCCGGCCGGTCCTCGACGGTCGTCATCAGATGCTCACCTCGCCGGGGCCCACTGTCGTCTGCAACCAGATCACGAAGTTCTGCCAGCCGCCGGTGACCAGCGCCAGGCCGATCAGGATCAGCAGCACCCCGCCGATCCGGGTCACCCACCGGCTGTTGCGCCGGACCGCCCGGAACACCCCGAGCAGCCGGTGGAAGCCCAACCCGAAGACCACGAACGGCAACCCCAACCCCAGGCAGTACGCCACCGCCAGCACCACGGCCCGGTCGGTCTGCCCACCGGTGGCGGCCATCCCGAGCACCGCGCCGAGCGTCGGGCCGGTGCACGGCATCCAGCTCAGCGCGAACACCGCGCCGAGCACCGGCGCGCCGAGCAGCCCGGCGGCGGGCAGCCGCCGGATGCGCAGCTCCCGCTGCATGCCGGGGAGCACGCCCAGGTAGCTCAGGCCGAGCAGGACGATCAGCGCGCCGATGACGACCTGGAAGGTGCGCTCGTAGTCGAAGAAGATCCGGCCGAACCCGGCGAAGAGGATCGCGGTGGCGGTGAAGACGACGGTGAACCCGGCGATGAACAGCAGCGTCCCGGCCAGCACCCGCCCCTTGACCGCCGTCACCGGCCGGGCCGCCGTCCGGGTCGCCGTCGCCACCGGGCCGTCCGCCGGTGCCGACCCGCCGTCGTCCGGGTCGGGTCCGCCACCGGCCGGGGTGGTGGGCCGGGCGCGGCCCTCCAGGTCGGTGCCGGCCAGGCCGGTCACGTACGACAGGTAGCCGGGCATCAGCGGCAGCACGCACGGGGACAGGAAGCTGACCAGCCCGGCGAGCGCCGCCGCGCCGATGGCCAGCAGCAGCGGGCCGGACTGGGCGAGTTCGCGGAACGTCTCGCCCATCAGCGGGAACCGGTCGACGCCGGCTCTTCGGCGGCGATCCGCTCGACGATCGGCCGCAGCCCGTCGGTGGTGACGGCGGCCCGGATCACGGTGGCGATCCGGCCCTGCCGGTCGAGCACGACGGTGGCCGGGATCGTGTTCGGCGGGATGTCCAGGGCCAGCGCCAGCCGGCTGGCCGGGTCGAACAGGCTCGGGTAGGTGACCCGGCCCTCCTCGAAGGCGATCGCCTTGTCCCGGCTGTCCTGCACGTTGATGCCGAGGAAGGTCACCCCGGATGCCCTGGTGGCCTGGTAGGTGGCCTCCAGGTCGTCGGCCTCGGCGCGGCAGGGCGCGCACCAGGAACCCCAGAAGTTGACCACCACCACCTGACCCCGGGCCTGGGAGGTGTCGTACCGGCCGCCGGTGAGCAGGTCACCGGCGATCGTCGGGGCGGCGGAGCGTTGGTCGGGGGCGCACTCGACGATGCCGCCGTTGTTGGCGCAGCGGCTCTCCTCGGTGCCGGAGGAGCAGCCGACCAACGCCGCCCCGGCGGTGACGGCGGCGAGCAGGACGGCCAGCGGCCTCCGGGAACGCATCTCAGGCCCCCTTGGCCGTCCGGGCTGTCGCGGACATGGCGATCAGGTGGGCGGCCGGTTCGGAGTACCCGATCCCGACCACCTTCGCCCCGTCGAAGTGGAAGGAGGTGAGGCTGGCCAGTCCGCACTGCCGCCGGCGCGGGTCGTGCCAGAGCCGCTTGCGTTCGACGTAGCGGCGCAGCGTCCAGATGGGGAGCTGGTGGGAGACGATGACCGCCTCGCGCCCCTCGGCGGCCACCCGGGCGGCGTGCAGCCCGGCGAACATCCGCTCGGCGATGGCCCGGTACGCCTCGCCCCAGCTCGGGGTCACCGGGTCGCGCAGCACCCACCAGTTGCGCGGGTCGCGGAACGAGCCGTCGCCGGGCGAGACCTTCTTGCCCTCGAACCAGTTGGCGCTCTCGATCAGCCGCTCGTCCACCCCGACCGGGAGCCCGAACTGGCCGGCGATCGGCTCGGCGGTCTGCTGGGCGCGTTCCAGCGGGCTGGCCACCACGTGCACGATCTCCCGCTCGGCGACCGCCTGGGCGGCGGCCTTGGCCATCTGCACGCCCAGCTCCGACAGCCGGAAGCCGGGCAGCCGGCCGTAGAGGATCTGGTCCGGGTTGTGCACCTCGCCGTGCCGCAGCACGTGGACGACGGTCTTGCTCATTGGTGTTTACCCCCCGCTGCCTGCCGCTGCCGCTGCTGTCGCCGCGCCGGGCAGGGCGGCGGCGATGTGCTCCAGGGCGGCGTCGTCGAGCGCCGCCGACACGAACCACGACTCGAACGCGCTCGGCGGCAGGTAGACGCCGGCGGCGAGCATCGCGTGGAAGAACGCCTTGAACGCGGGCACCTGCTGGGTGCGGGCGCTGTCGTAGTCGACCACGTCGGCGTCGGTGAAGAAGATCGAGAACATGCTGCCCGCGTACGACAGGCGGTGCGGGACCCCGGCGGCGGCCAGCGCGTCGGCGGCGAGCTTACCCACGACGGCGGCCGTGTCGTCGAGCCGGCGGTAGAGGGCGTCGTCGGCGAGCCGCAGGGTGGCCAGGCCGGCGGCGCAGGCCAGCGGGTTACCGGAGAGGGTGCCGGCCTGGTAGACCGGGCCGGCCGGGGCGAGCCGGGACATGATCTCCGTGCGCCCGCCGAAGGCGGCGGCGGGCAGCCCGCCCCCCATCACCTTCCCGTACGTCCACAGGTCGGCGTCGGACGGGTCGAGGCCGTGCCAGCCGGCGCGGGAGACCCGGAACCCGGTCATCACCTCGTCGACGCTGAGCAGCGCGCCGTGGGCGTGGGCGATCGCGGCGAGCCGGGAGTTGAAGCCGTCGCGGGGGGCGACCACGCCCATGTTGCCGGCGGCGGCCTCGGTGATGACCGCCGCGATGTGCGGACCCTGCGCGGCGAACGCCGCCTCGACGGCGGTGAGGTCGTTGTAGGGCAGCACGATGGTGTCGCCGGCCGCCGCGCCGGTGACCCCGGGCGAGTCGGGCAGGCCGAGGGTGGCGACGCCGGAGCCGGCGGCGGCGAGCAGCCCGTCGGAGTGGCCGTGGTAGCAGCCGGCGAACTTGATGATCTTGGAGCGGCCGGTGAACCCCCGGGCCAGCCGGATCGCCGACATGGTCGCCTCGGTGCCCGAGTTGACCAGCCGGACCTGCTCGACCGGGGTGCGCTCGACGATCTCGGCGGCCAGCTCCACCTCACCCGGGGTGGGGGTGCCGAAGCTGGTGCCGAGGGTGGCGGCCTCGCGGACCGCCTCGACCACCTCGGGGTGGGCGTGGCCCAGGATCAACGGCCCCCACGAGCAGACCAGGTCGACGTAGCGTCGCCCGTCGGCGTCGTACAGCCAGGGACCCTCCCCCCGGACCATGAAGCGCGGGGTGCCGCCGACGGCACGGAACGCACGCACGGGGGAGTTGACCCCGCCCGGCACGATGGCCCGGGCGCGGTCGAACAGGGCCTCGGAGGCCGGCGCGTCGGCGGGGTAACGGCCGGTGCCGGCGGAAAAGGTATCGGTCACGATGCGGCCCATTGTGTCAGCGCCGGCCGGGGAATCCGCAGCCACCCCGGGGCCGGGTTACCCGGCTCACCTCACCCGACGCCGGTGGGCGGAGCTGCCGCCCGCGCGGTGATCGGCACGGCGGATCGTCTCACCGGGCCGGGCTGGCGGGATCGCGCTAGGCTGACGGCGTGGATCGTGCCGAGCTGTCCATCACGGTACACCGGACGGGCGACGAAGTGGTGCTGCGCCTGGCCGGTGAGATCGACATGCTCACCGCCGCCCAGCTGTCGACCGTCGTGAACGAGGTGCTCGCCGATCCTCCGCCGCGCATCGTGCTCGACCTGGCCGGGGTGACCTTCTGCGACTCGCAGGGGCTGGGCACGCTGGTGGTGCTCAGTCGCAAGGCCAGCCACTCCCAGTGCCTGTTGATCCTGAGCAACGTGGGCGACTTCCTGCTGCGCGTCCTCGACATCACCGGCCTCCGTTCCGCCCTGATGATCCGTAACGAGACCCCCTCCGGCTGACCGGTCAGCCGACCGGGGTGTCGCGGCGGCGGAAGGACACGAAGCCGGCCGCGCAGAGCACCCCGGCGAGCGCGGTCAGCGCCAGCAGCGGGGTGACACTCCAGCCCGCCCGCAACACCTGCGGGGTGTGCGTGAACGGCGACAGGTCGAGCAGCCACTGGCTCAGTTCCAGCACCGCGCCGAGCTGACCGAGCAGCACCGCCAGCGCGAGCACCGCCCAGGCCGCCGCGGTGAACCGGGGCAGCAGCCCGTGCAGCAGCACCGCCAGGCCGGCCAGCACCCAGGCCGCCGGCACCTGCGCCAGGGCGGCACCGAGCATCCGGGGCAGCTCACCTGGCACGTCACCCACACCCAGCCCGTAGGTCAGGCCGGCCGCCAGACCGGTCAGCGCCAGCGCCACCACCGGCCCCAGCAGGGCGAACACCAGGTGCGAGGCGAGCCAGGCCGACCGGTGCACCCCGGTGGCCAGCACCGGCTCGACCCGCCCGGCGGCCTCCTCCGACCGCATCCGCAACGCCGCCTGGACGCCGTAGCCGGCGGCAGCCAGCCCGGCCACCCCCAGCGACGCCCCCAGGTACGCCTCGGCCAGTCCCGACGCGCCACCCAGCCGGGCCATCACCTGCTCCAGCGCGGCGTTGCCGGCGACCGACCGGCCGGCGGACTCGGCAGCACCGCCGACGACCAGCCCGAGCAGGCCGAAGCCCACCGACCAGCCCAGCAGTTGCCCCCGGTGCAGCCGCCAGGCCAGCCCGAACGGCCCGGACAGCGCCCGCCCGGCCCGCGCCGGGCCCGGCCGCGACGGCAGCAGGCCGGCACCGAGATCCCGCCGCACCGACACCGGGTACGTCACCACGGCCAGCAGCACGGTCAGCGCGACCGGCAGCGCCAGCACCCACCAGCGCTCCCCCTCGTACGCGCGGATGCGCGGGGCCCAGCCCAGCGGGGAGAGCCAGCTCGGCCACCCCTGGTCGGAGGTGTCCCCGACCAGCCGCAGCGCGAACGTCACCCCGAGCACCCCGACGGCGGCCCCGCGTGCCCCGGCGGCGGTCTGGGTGAGCTGGGCGGCCAACCCGCCCACCGAGGCGAAGACCACCCCCACCAGCGCCACCGACAGCCCGTACGCCAGCGAGCCGGCCAGCGGCAACCCGGCGGCGGCCAGCCCGGCGGCGGTGAGCAGGCCGAGCACCAGACTGGCCGCGTACGTCACCAGCAGTGCGGCGGTGAGTCCGGCGTGCCGGCCGAGCACGGTCGCGCCGAGCAGTTCCCGCCGGCCGGCCTCCTCCTCGGTGCGGGTGTGCCGGATGACGGTGAGCAGGGCGGCCAGTCCGACGATCACCTGGAGGAAGCCGCCCCGCTGGGCGGTCAACGCGCCGATGCTGTCGCCGTAGACCGGGCCGAGCAGGGCCACCACCGACGGGCTGCGGGCGGTGCCGTCGGCGTACGCGGCCCGCTCGGCGGCGGTCGGGAACAGCGCGAGGAAGCTGCCCGCGTACGACACCGGGAGGGCGGCCAGCGGCAGCACCCAGAGCGGCAGGACGATCCGGTCCCGGCGCAGGATCAGCCGGGTCAGGTGACCGGTGCCGGTGAGGGTGCTCATCGCCCCACCCCCGTCGGCTGGTCGCCGGTCGGGGTGCCGGCGGCCGGCGTCTCGTAGTGACGTAGGAACAGCTCCTCCAGCGTCGGCGGCTGGCTGACCAGGCTGCGCACGCCGATCTCGGTGAGCCGGCGCAGCGCGGTGTCCAGCGCGACGGTGTCGACGGCGAACCGGACCCGCCCGCCGTCGACCCGCAGGTCGTGCACGCCGGGCAGGTCGGCCAGGCCGTCGACCGGGCCGGCCAGTTCGGCGTCGATCGCGGTGCGGTGCAGGTGGCGCAGCTCCGTCAGGGTGCCGGTCTCGACGTCACGACCGTTGCGGATGATCGTCACCCGGTCGCAGAGCGCCTCCACCTCGGCGAGGATGTGGCTGGACAGCAGCACCGTACGGCCGTCGCGCCGGGCCCGGTCGATCCAGTGCTGGAACACCTCCTCCATCAGCGGGTCCAGCCCGGAGGTGGGCTCGTCGAGGATGAGCAGTTCGACGTCGGAGGCGAGCGCGGCGACCAGGCCGACCTTCTGCCGGTTGCCCTTGGAGTAGGTGCGCCCCTTCTTGCGGGGGTCCAGCTCGAACGACTCCAGCAGCTCGGCGCGGCGCTTCGGGTCGAGCCCACCGCGCATCCGCCCGAGCAGGTCGATCACCTCGCCGCCGGAGAGCTGCGGCCAGAGGGTGACGTCACCCGGCACGTACGCCAGGCGGCGGTGCAGCGTGACGGCGTCGCGCCACGGGTCACCACCGAGCAGTCGGACGGCCCCCGCGTCGGCCCGCAGCAGTCCGAGCAGTACCCGGAGGGCTGTCGACTTGCCGGCGCCGTTCGGGCCGAGGAAGCCGTGCACCTCGCCGGCCCGCACGGTCAGGTCGAGCCCGTCGAGGGCCCGGGTGCGGCCGAAGGTCTTCACCAGGCCGGTCACCGCTATCGGAGTTTCCACAATTCGGAAGCTACACTCGTTTCACAAAGTTGTGAAGACTCTGTTCGGTGCGGCACCATCGCCTGAACCGTCCCGAGCCCGAGGAGCAGCGTCCGATGCCTGACGACCGTCGACCCGGCCACGACGACGAGGTCCACCTCTTCGTCGAACGGATGGCGATGGCTTTCGCGGACGTCGGCTTCCCCCGGATGTCCGCCCGGGTCCTGTTCGCCGTGATGAGCGCCGACGGCCCGCTGACCGCCGCCCAGATCGGCGAACGGCTCGGCGTCAGCGCGGCAGCCGTCTCCGGCGCGGTACGCCACCTGACCCAGGTCAGCATGCTGGTCCGCGAACCGGTCCCGCGCTCGCGCCGGGACCACTACCGGCTGCCCGACAACCCCTGGTACGAGGGCACCATCACCAAGACCGGCCTCTACAAGAACTTCATCGACATCGCCGACGCGGGCGTCAAGGCACTGGGCGGCACCGCCACCCCGGGCGGCGAACGGGTGGCCGAGATGCGGGACTTCTTCTATTTCATCCAGGAGGAACTGGACTCGCTCGGCGAACGCTGGCGGGCCCGCCGGGCCGCCACCGGCCACGCCGGGCCACCCGCCGCCTGACCGTCAGGGGGTGTTGCTGCCCCAGCGGGCCTGCTCCAGGACGTCCAGGGCGCGTTGCCGGGCCTCCGGGTCGTCCTCGCCCCGCAGCAGGGCGCTCGCCTCGTCGACCGCGTCGGTGAGCACCCGCCACTGGGCGTCGCGCTCCCGCACAACGTCGGACTGCGCCGCCAGCTGCCGGGTCTTCACCCACAGCTCCACGAAGACCGACACCTTGGCCCGCAGCACCCACGGGTCGAACGGCTTGGTGAGGTAGTCGACCGCCCCGACCGCGTAGCCGCGCAGCGCCAACTGGGCGTCCCGGTCGGCGGCGGTCAAGAAGATGATCGGCACGTGCCGGGTCCGTTCCCGGCGCTTGATGTGACTGGCCGTCTCGAAACCGTCCATGTCGGGCATCTGGGCGTCCAGCAGGATGACCGCGAAGTCGTCCACCAGCAGTTGCTTCAGCGCCGCCTCACCGCTCTCCACGGCCACCGACTGGACCGGGAGCCCCTGGAGGATCGCCTCCAGGGCCATCAGGTTCTCCCGACGGTCGTCGACCAGCAGCGCCTTGGCCGTCTGCGTCACGAATTCTCCCTATCTCGGCGACCGCTGATCCAGGACGCCATCCGCTCGATCAGCCCGTCCAGGTCCACCGGCTTGGTGATGTAGTCGCTACCCCCGGCCGCCAGCGCCGACTCCCGGTCACCGGGCATCGCCTTCGCGGTGAGGAAGACGATCGGCAGGTCGGCGAAGCGGTGGTTGCGGCGGATCTGCCGGGTCGTCTCGTAACCGTCCTGGTCGGGCATCATGGCGTCCATCAGCACGATGTCCACCTCCGGATGCTCGGCCAGCACGCGAACCCCGTCCGCGCCGTTGTCCGAGTACAGCACGGTCATCCCGTGCAGTTCCAACGCGCTGGTCAACGCGAACACGTTGCGTACGTCGTCGTCGACGATGAGTACGGTGGCGCCGTCCAGTTGCCGGGTGGCCGGGGCCTCCGGCGTGGCCAGCAGCTCCACCGGCGGCATCAGCAGCGACGACGGCAGCCCCGCCCGCTCCGGCGACGGCGACTGCGGGGCCACCACCGCGTCCGGTGCCAGCACGTCCGGTACGAAGAGGGTGAACGTCGAACCCTGCCCCGGCGCGGAGGTCACCGTGATCGTGCCGCCGATCAGCCGCGCCAGGTCCCGGCTGATCGACAGGCCCAGCCCGGTGCCGCCGTACCGCCGGCTGGTGGTGCCGTCGGCCTGCTGGAACGCCTCGAAGATGATGCTCAGCTTGTCGTCGGAGATGCCGATGCCGGTGTCGATCACGGTGAAGGCGATCACCTGCCGGGCGTTGGTCAACGCCGGCACGTCGAAGACCGCGTTCTCCGCCGCCGGGGCGATCCGCAGGGTGACCGCGCCGTTGTCGGTGAACTTCACCGCGTTGGAGAGCATGTTGCGCAGGATCTGCTGCAACCGTTGGGCGTCGGTCACCAGGGCCGGCGGCAGTTCCTTGGCCACCCGCACCTGGAAGTCGAGGTTCTTGTCCTCCGCCTGCGGGGCGAACGCCTGCTCCACGTAGTTGCGGATCTCGGCGAACCGGATCTCCGTCGGCTCGACGTCCATCCGACCGGCTTCGATCTTGGACAGGTCCAGGATGTCGTCGATCAGGCGCAGCAGGTCCGAGCCGGAGCCGTGGATCGTCCGGGCGAACTCGATCTGCTTCGGGGTGAGGTTGCGTTCCGAGTTCTCCACCAGCAGCCGGGCCAGCAGCAGCAGCGAGTTCAGCGGCGTACGCAGCTCGTGGCTCATGTTCGCCAGGAACTCCGACTTGTACGCCGACGCCCGGGTGAGCTGCTGGGCCTTCTCCTCCAGCCCCAGCCGGGCCAGCTCGATCTCCCGGTTCTTGGTCTCGATGTTGCCCTTCTGCTCGCTGAGCAGCTTCGCCTTGTCCTCCAGCTCGGCGTTGGTGCGCTGCAACTCCGCCGACTGGTCCTGCAACTCCAGCGCCAGCCGCTGCGACTGGGCCAGCAGTTCCTCCGTACGCCGGTTGGCCTGGATGGTGTTGACCGCGATGCCGATGGTGAGCACCAGCCGCTCCAGGAACCCCAGGTGCAGCTCCGAGAAGCGGGCCACGCTGGCGAACTCGATCACCCCGAGCAGTTCGCCCTCGAACAGGATCGGCAGCACCACCAGGTCGGACGGAAGCGTGTCGGCCAGCCCGGAGCGCAGGGTGATCCGGCCGTCGGGCAACGCGTTGAGCCGGATCGTCCGGCGGGAGAGCGCGGCCTGACCGACCAGCCCCTCACCGGGCCCGAAGGTCACGTCGTGCCCCCGCGCCACATACCCGTACGACGCGGTCAACCGCAGCCGCATCACCCCCTCGGCGGTGTCCGCCAGGAAGAACGCGCCGAGCTGCGCGTCGACCAGCGGGGTCACCTCCATCATGATCATGCGACAGACCTCGCCCAGGTCCCGCTGGCCCTGGAGCAGGCCACCGATGCGGGCCAGGTTGGAGTCGAGCCAGCCCTGCTCGGCGTTCTTCTTGGTCGTCTCCCGCAGGGTGACGATCATCTGGTTGATGTTGTCCTTCAGCTCGGCGACCTCGCCCTGCGCCTTGACCGCGATCCGCTGGGTCAGGTCGCCCCGGGTCACCGACGTGGAGACCTGGGAGATCGCCCGGAGCTGGGTGGTCAGGGTCGAGGCGAGCTGGTTCACGTTCTCGGTGAGGTCCCGCCAGGTGCCGCTCACGCCCTTGACCTGCGCCTGACCGCCGAGCTTGCCCTCGATGCCGACCTCGCGGCCCACCCGGGTCACCTCGTCGGCGAACGACGAGAGCTGGTCGACCATCGTGTTCACGGTGTTCTTCAGCTCCAGGATCTCGCCCTGCGCGTCGACGGTGATCTTCTGGCCGAGGTCGCCCTTGGCCACCGCCGTGGTCACCGAGGCGATGTTGCGCACCTGGGACGTCAGGTTCGACGCCATCGAGTTCACGTTGTCGGTCAGGTCCCGCCAGGTGCCTCTCACGCCCTTGACCTGCGCCTGACCGCCCAACTTGCCCTCGGTGCCCACCTCACGGGCCACCCGGGTCACCTCGTCGGCGAACGAGGAGAGCTGATCCACCATCGTGTTGACCGTGTTCTTCAGCTCCAGGATCTCACCCTGCGCGTCCACGGTGATCTTCTGCGACAGGTCACCCTTGGCCACCGCCGTGGAGACCTGCGCGATGTTGCGCACCTGACTGGTCAGGTTCGACGCCATCGAGTTCACGTTGTCGGTAAGGTCCCGCCAGGTGCCGGCGACCCCGCGTACCTGGGCCTGCCCGCCGAGCTTGCCCTCGGTGCCCACCTCACGGGCCACCCGGGTCACCTCGTCGGCGAACGACGACAACTGGTCCACCATCGTGTTGACGGTCGACTTCAGCTCCAGGATCTCGCCCCGGGCGTCGACGGTGATCTTCTGGCTGAGATCGCCCTTCGCCACCGCCGTGGTCACCGAGGCGATGTTGCGCACCTGGGACGTCAGGTTCGACGCCATCGAGTTCACGTTGTCGGTGAGATCGCGCCAGGTGCCGGAGACGCCCTTCACCTGCGCCTGACCGCCGAGCTTGCCCTCCGTGCCGACCTCGCGGGCCACCCGGGTCACCTCGTCGGCGAACGAGGAGAGCTGGTCCACCATCGTGTTCACGGTGTCCTTCAGCTCCAGGATCTCGCCCTGCGCGTCGACCGTGATCTTCTGCGACAGGTCACCCTTCGCCACCGCCGTGGAGACCTGGGAGATGTTGCGGACCTGGCTGGTCAGGTTGCCGGCGAGCTGGTTGACGTTCTCCGTCAGGTCCCGCCAGGTGCCGGAGACGCCGCGTACCTGGGCCTGGCCGCCCAGCTTGCCCTCGATGCCGACCTCGCGGGCCACCCGGGTCACCTCGTCGGCGAACGAGGAGAGCTGGTCCACCATCGTGTTCACGGTGTCCTTCAGCTCCAGGATCTCGCCCTGCGCCGCCACCGTGATCTTCTGACTCAGGTCGCCCCGGGCCACCGCCGTGGAGACCTGCGCGATGTTGCGCACCTGACTGGTCAGGTTCGACGCCATCGAGTTGACGCTGTCGGTGAGGTCCTTCCAGGTGCCCGCGACGTTCGGCACGTCGGCCTGCCCACCGAGCTTGCCCTCGGTGCCCACCTCGCGCGCCACCCGGGTCACCTGCTCGGCGAACAGGCGCAGCGTGTCGGTCAGCGAGTTCATCGTGTCGGCCAGCTCGGCGACCTCGCCCCGCGCCCCGACCGTGATCTTCTGCGACAGGTCGCCCCGGGCCACCGCCGTCGCCACCTGGGAGATCGACCGCACCTGGCCGGTCAGGTTCGACGCCATGGTGTTCACCGAGTCGGTGAGGTCCTTCCAGGTGCCGGCGACGCCCCGCACGTCCGCCTGACCACCCAACTTGCCCTCGGTGCCCACCTCCCGGGCCACCCGGGTCACCTCGTTGGAGAACGACGAGAGCTGGCCGACCATCGTGTTGACCGTCCGGCCGATCCGCAGGTACTCACCGCGCAGCGGGCGGCCGTCGATCTCCAACTCCATGTGCTGGGAGAGATCGCCGTCGGCCACCGCCATGATCACCCGGGCGATCTCGGTGGTCGGCCGGCCCAGGTCGTCGATCAGCGAGTTGACCGCCCGCTGGCCCTCCGCCCACGAGCCGTCCAGGCCCTCCTCGTCCAGACGTTCGGTCAGCCGCCCGTCCCGACCCACCACCCGGCTGATCCGGCGCAGGTCCAGGTGCTGCCGCTCCTGGAGCGACACCACCTCGTTGAAGGCGTCCGCCACCTCACCGGCCGCGCCCGCCCGCCGGGGCAGCCGCACCTTGAAGTCGCCCCGGCCGACCCGTCGAAGCGCCTCCGACAACTCACCGAGGAGCGCGTCATGCTCGGAAGCGGACCCGTCCGCCGTCACCGACTGTTTCGCGGTCATCATTCCTCGCTCGACTCGGAGGGCTCCCGACGTGCCGACACGCCGACTTCCCCTCATTGTGCCCGGGTCGCCGCCGGACCCCCGGATGCGACGTGCCCCCGGATACGACGTGCCCCCGGATACGACGTGCCCAGCGACGACGCGGCGTCCGCCCCGCCGCGCACCTGCGTGTTGCACCACGCCGCCCGCCGACAGGCCCCGGCGGAGCGTGATCGGCGCCGACGGACCGGCGCGGCGGGTGTGACGGTACGTGGTGCGGCTTGGCACCCGGCCGGTGGCGGTAGAGGATACGGGGGTGTCAACGGAGCCGGGGGCCGGGACAGACGCGGGACGGGACGAGCACGTCCGGCGCGTCCGGCTGCCCGCCGACAACCGCACCCCGGCCGCCGCCCGCGCCGTGGTCCGCTCCGTACTCGCCGAAGCCGACCTCGACGAACTGCTCAACGAGGCGCTGCTGCTGACCACCGAACTGTCCACCAACGCCGTCGAACACGCCCGCACCGAACTGGACATCGAGGTCGTCGCCGACCAGATCGGCCTGACCGTCACGGTCTCCGACTTCGCCGCCGGGCCGGTCGACGAGCTGGTCGTCGGCATCCGCAACGACACCGACCAGATCGGCGAGGTCTCCGCGCGGGGGCGGGGACTGCTCCTGGTCGACCACTTCGCCAGCCGCTGGGGCACCACCTACCTGCCCACCGGCAAGGGGGTGTGGTTCCGGCTCGACCGGCACGGCGACCACGGCGACGCGCCACCCTCCCCGCACCCGCCACCCGGGCGGACCGACAGCGAACCGTCGACCAGCGCGCCGAGCGCCGCCGCGATGAGCGAACTCACCCAGACCCGCCCCGACCCGTACGCCGACGAACCGCTCACCGAGTTCGCCACCGACCTGCTCACCCGGGTCGCCGACATGGTGGGCGCGGCCGGTGGGGTGATCCGGTTGGACCGGGGCGAGGGGGAGGGCCCGCAGGTGCTGGCCCGCTACGGCCGTCAACCCCGCCCCGGCAACGAGCTGCTACGGGTGCCGCTGGCCGTGCACCGGCCGTACGCCGGGGAGCTGGAACTGGACGCCGCACCGTCGGCGTACGCCAGGCCGTTGGCCGTCCTCGCCGCCGAACGGCTCGCGCTGCACCTGGAGAACGACCGGCTGCGCCGGGCCGACGTCCGCCGCTCGGCCTGGCTGACCTTTCTCGCCGAGGCCAGCGAACTGCTCGCCCAGTCGCTCGACGTCGACCTGACCATGGCGCTGATTCCGCAGCTGGTGGTGCCCCGGCTCGGTCAGTGGTGTGCGGTGCACACCACCGACGAGTGGGGTCGGCTCAGGCTCGCCGCTGCCAGTCACGCCGACGAGTCGGTCCTGCCCCAGCTGCACAAGGTGCTGGAGGAGTCCGGGCCGGACTCGGTCCAGGCCCGGCTGCGGGAGGCGTCGCGGACCGGCTCCCAGGTGCCGCTCGGCGGGCCGATGGAGGGTTTCGCCGTGCCGCTGATCGCCCGCAGCCAACGCCTCGGCACCCTGGCCGTGGGACGGCACCAGCGGCACCGGCACGACCCGGACGAGGTCGCGGTGCTGGAGGACGTCGCCCGGCGGGCCGGGCTCGCCATCGAGAACGCCCGCATCCACGCCGAACGGCGTCGGGTGGCGCAGACCCTCCAGCAGTCGCTGCTGCCGCCCGTGCTCCCGGTCGACGAGCGCATCGGCTTCGCCGCCGAGTACGTCCCGACCGGCGACGAGGCCGAGGTCGGCGGCGACTTCTACGACGTGGTGCCGCTGCCGGACGGACGCTGGCTGGTGGTGGTCGGCGACGTGTCCGGCAAGGGCGTGCAGGCGGCGGCGGTGACCGGGCTGGTCCGGGATGTGATCCGGGTGCTGGTCGGGGACGGCAAGCCGCTGCCCGAGGCCCTGGCCCGGCTCAACGACACGCTTGTCGAGCGGGGTGGGGGGCGGTACTGCACGCTGGCCCTGGCGGCGGTCGGGCCGGGCGACGGTGACCGGCTCGACGTCTCGTTGCACCTGGCCGGGCACGACCGGCCGGTCCTGCTGCACGGGGGCGGTGGGGCCAACTTCGTCGGCATCGGCGGCACGGCGCTCGGTCTGCTCGACGCGATCACCTCCCCGGCGGCGGAGATCGTGCTCGCGCCGGGCGATGCGCTTATCTTCTACACCGACGGGGTGACCGAGCGGCGGCGCGGCCGGGAACTCTTCGGCACCGAACGGCTCCGGGAGGCCGCCGCACCGCTGGCCGGCTACTCCGCCGACGTGGTCGCAGCCCGCCTGCGGGCCACCGCGATCAACTTCTCGGTCGAGTCGCCCCGCGACGACATCGCCATCCTGGTGCTGCGCAACGACGCACTCTGAGTACGCCCCCCGCCCCGATCCCTCCCCGCCCCCGCTCCCCCTCGCCCGACCTCTTGATCCACTCCGTTCCGCCTCACCAGCGGTGTCGAGCGCGCCGGATGCCGCAACGGGGCTGACAACGAGCCATCACCGCATCCCGCTCCCGGGTGCGGGGCCGGTCAGAGGCCGCCGGGGAGGCGTCCGGGGGCGAGCCGGCGGTGCGGGTCGAGGTGTTCCTTCGCCTCGCGCAGCCGGGGGATCACCGCGGCCTCACCCCACACGTCGATCTCACGACGCACCGCCGGAGGCGCGGCGACCACCACGCACCGGCCCCGGCGGGTGAACAGCACCCCGCGGACGGCGGCGAGGATGCCGGCCACCCGGTCGACCGGGAGCGACCCGGGCAGCGCGGCGTGCACCACGCCCAGCCCGGCGGAACCGCGCACCGACAGCGGGGCGCCGGCGGCGTCGCGCAGCGCGTAGACGGCGGCGTGCAGGTCGGCGGCCGGGGCCTCGACCCGCAGTGCGGTGGCGCCCGGGGCGAACGGGTAGCGCCGCCACCAGGCCGGGGCGTCCGGGGCGAGGCTTGCCGTACCGCCGAACAGGGCGAGCAGGCGGTCGGCCTGCTCGGCCACCTCGGACCGGCCGCCCTCCAGCAGGACGGCCAGCTCACCGGCACTGCCCCGGGGAGGCGGCGGGGCGGTCCGACGGCCGGCCATCGCGGGATGGTTGGCGCGGGCCGACGCCTCGGCGGCCGACATCGGGCGACCGCCCGGTCCCGACGTCGCGCCCGCCGCCGCGGCGGCGGGCGGGCGTGGCGGCGACCCGGCGGCCGGCAGGTCCAGCTCGACGGCCGCCGGGTCGAGGTCGGCCGCGAGCACCGCCCGGACCAGGTCGTGCACCTCCAACGGGCTCCACACCGGCCGGGTCACCCACACCCGGCTCGGCGGCAGGGTGTGTGCGCGCAGCGTCGCCGAGACGAGCACGCCCAGCCCGCCCTGCGAGCCGCAGAGCAGCCGGCCCAGATCGAGGCCGACCGGTGGGGCCGCGCCGGCCAGCTCGGCCGCGCTGCGCCCGGCGCTGACCAGCTCACCGGCGGCGTCCAGCCAGCGCAGGCCGACGAGCTGCTCGCAGGCGGTGCCGTGCCGGTGCCGCAGCGGACCGGACTCGTCGGCGGCGAGCACCCCGCCGAGGGTGGCCCCGGGCGACGGCGGATCGAGGGCCAGCCGACGGCCGGTGCGTTCCAGGGTGGCCTGCACGGCCCGCAGCGGGGTGCCGGCACCCACCTCGACGACCGGGGATGCTGCCGGCCGGTGGCCGACCCCGGCGAGCCGGCCGGTGTCGAGCATGATGTCGACCCGGGCCGGTGCCGCACCCCAGTCGATCTTCGTGCCGGCGCCCCGGGGGACCACCGACAGATCGTGCCGGGCGGCGAGCCGCAGCACCTCGGCCGCCGCCCGGGGCCCACCGGGGACGGCCACCCACCGGGCGAGCCGGCCGGCGACCTCGTCGGCCGCGCCCGCGAACCGGGCGAAGGAAGGGCCGCAGATCGCGGCCAACCGCTGGGTGATCTCCGTTGCACCGATCGAACCCGCTCCCGTCGACATGGCAGTCATCGTACACATGTTCTAAAGCGGCGCGTGGTGGTTCGACCGCGCGGCGGAGCGCGACGGGCCGGTAACGTGACGCCGTGACCACCGAGACCACCCCGCCCGTCGCCCGACAGGTCCGCGCGGAGCGCACCCACCACGGCGACACCGTCGTCGACGAGTACGCCTGGCTGGCCGCCAAGGACGACCCGGCGACCATCGCCCACCTCACCGCCGAGAACACCTACACGGAGCAGCGCACCGCGCACCTGGAAGCGTTACGCGGCACGCTGTTCGCCGAGACGAAGCAGCGCACCCAGGAGACCGACCTGTCGGTGCCCACCCGCAAGGGCGGCCACTGGTACTACACCCGCACCGTCGAGGGCCAGCAGTACGGCGTGCACTGCCGCCGCCCCGTCCGCGACGGCGAGACCGACCCGCCGGTCAGCGTGGACGGCGCCCCGCTCGACGGCGAGGAGGTGCTGCTCGACGGCAACCAGCTCGCCGAAGGGCACGACTTCTTCTCCCTCGGCGCGTTCGACGTCAGCCCCGACGGGCGCTGGCTGGCCTACTCGACGGATTTCTCCGGCGACGAGCGCTTCACCCTGCGGATCAAGGACCTGAGCACCGGTGAACTGCTCGGCGACGAGGTGCCCGACACCTTCTACGGCACCGCCTGGTCGGCCGACGCCAGCGTGCTGTTCTACATCACCGTCGACGAGGCGTGGCGGCCCAACCGGGTGTGGCGACACACCGTCGGCACCCCGTCGGGCGAGGACGTGGTGGTGCACCTCGAGGAGGACGAGCGGTTCTGGGTGGGCGTCGAGCTGACCCGCTCCGAGCGGTTCGTGCTGATCGACAGCACCAGCAAGGTCACCAGCGAGGTGCGGGTCATCCCGGCCGACAACCCGACAGGTGAGCCGGCGGTGATCGCCCCGCGCCGGCAGGGCGTCGAATACAGCGTCGAGCACCACGGGCACCGGTTCCTGATCCTGCACAACGACGGCGCGGAGGACTTCGCGCTGGCGTACACCTCGGCGGACGCGCCAGGCGACTGGGTGCCGCTGATCCCGCACAGCCCCGGCACCCGGCTGGAGTCGGTCGACGCGTTCGCCGACCACCTGGTCGTCTCGCTGCGCAGCAACGGCCTGACCGGGCTGCGGGTGCTCCCCGTCGGCGGCGGCGACGGCCACGACATCGAGTTCCCCGAGCCGATCCACAGTGTCGGCCTGGACGCCAACCCGGAATACCGCACCCGGCAGCTCCGGTTCCGCTACACCTCGCTGGTCACCCCCGACTCGGTCTACGACTACGACCTGGTCACCCGGGAGCTGACGCTGCGCCGCAGCAAGCCGGTGCTCCCCGGGCCGGACGGTCGCGCGTACGACCCGGACGACTACGAGCAGCACCGCGAGTGGGCGCTCGCCGACGACGGCACCCGGGTGCCGATCTCGCTGGTCTGCCGCCGGGACACCCCGCGCGACGGCTCCGCCCCCGCCGTGATCTACGGGTACGGCTCGTACGAGGCCAGCATGGACCCGTGGTTCTCGGTCGCCCGGCTCAGCCTGCTCGACCGGGGCGTGGTGTTCGCGGTCGCGCACATCCGGGGCGGCGGTGAACTGGGCCGCCGGTGGTACGACGAGGGCAAACTGCTGGCCAAGAAGAACACCTTCACCGACTTCGTCGCCTGCGCCCGGCACCTGGTCAAGTCCGGCTGGACGGCGGCCGACCGGCTGGTCGCCCGGGGTGCCTCGGCCGGCGGCCTGCTGATGGGCGCGGTGGCCAACCTCGCCCCGGACGCGTTCACCGGGATCGTCGCGCAGGTGCCCTTCGTGGACGCGCTCACCTCGATCCTCGACCCGTCGCTGCCGTTGACGGTCACCGAGTGGGAGGAGTGGGGCAACCCGCTCGCCGACCCGGAGGTGTACGCGTACATGAAGTCGTACACCCCGTACGAGAACGTCGCCCCCGTGGACTATCCGGCGATCCTGGCGGTGACCAGCCTCAACGACACCCGGGTGCTCTACCACGAGCCGGCCAAGTGGATCGCCCGGCTGCGGGCGGTGGCCCCGCAGGGCGACTACCTGCTCAAGACCGAGATGGGTGCCGGCCACGGCGGCCCCAGCGGCCGGTACGACGCCTGGCGCGAGGAGGCGTTCATCAACGCCTGGATCCTCGACCGGCTGGGCCGCGCCTGACCACCGTCGTCGCGCACCGGCTGGCCACGGTCAGCCGGTGCGGATCTCCTCGACGGCGGTGCTCGTCCGCAGGAACAGCAGCCCGACCCCGACCGTGACCAGTACGGCGGCCAGCGCGGTCGCGCCGACCCCGGCGAGCTGACCCCACGGCAGCTCGGGTGTCACCACGGATTCGGGCACCCACACGGTGCGCAGGGCCGAGGGGTCGGCGCAGCCGGCGGCATCGCCGGGGGCGCCCAGGACGGGCGGCCCCCCCAAGCGGCGGGGGGGGGCCCCCCTGGTGCCCGCGAGCAGCCCCCCCCC
>NZ_JBMDWU010000150.1:0-32610 GCF_048594385.1 Micromonospora sp.
GGGCGGCCCACTACGCGCTTCCCACCGGGCAGGCTCCCCGGGCCCCGGCACCGCCCGGTCAGCCGATCGGCTGACCGGTGACCGCGCTGATCATCACGGTGGACAGGCCGCCACCGACCACCGCCGCCGCCAACGCCACCGTCGCCGGCCGCCAGGTCGTCCCGACCCGGCGCAGCAGCACCGCCACCACCAGGCTGCTCAGCAACGACAGACCGAACCGGGGGCCACCTGCGACCAGTGAACCCAGCGCATGGGCCCGGGGCGGCTCACACCCGCCCCCGCTGATGTCCGTGACACAACCGGCCGGCGGCTGACCGTCCAGGGTCAACAGCCACAGGAACACCAGCACCGCCGGCACCAGGTAACAGGCGGCCGTGTAGACCAACGGACGCAGCGGACCACCCGGGTCCGGGTCGAGCAGGTCGTCCTCCAGACGACGGTTCCACGAGCCGGCACCCACCGAGCCGATCCGCTCCCGCAGCGAGGACGCCGACGCCGCCCGCCCGGACCCCGACGCCGCCCGCCCGGACACCGGCTCGGCCCGACGGCGCGGAGCCGCCCGGGGGCGCGGCGCTGTGTAACCCACCACCGGTGACCGGGGTGCCGACGTCGGCGGGTCCATCCAACGGGGGTCGTCGCCCGCCAGGCGGGTACCCGACCAGAAGCCCTCCGGCTGCTCGCCCCACGGCCAGCCCTCCCCGGTTACCGGCTGCGACGACCGGGGCGGCACCGACCGCTCCCACCGGTTCCCGTCGCCCGCGTCCCGCCGGTCGGGCCCACCCTGGTCCCACGGATCGACGCCCGCGCGGTCCGGACGGTCGACCCGGCCCGGATCGCGGCCTTCCCACCCGTCACGGTCCGTACTCACCGGACCCCACCGGCCGACGTCCGTCCGGTCCCACTGGGCGGTGTCGGTGAACCGGTCCCACTGGCCGGTGCTGTCGCTCTGCCCCCACCGCGACGACTCGCCGAGACGATCCCACCGGTCGTCGGTGGCGGGACTCTGCCAACCGTGCACACCGGAGGCGTCCCACGGGTCCACCGCAGGGCGGTAGTCCGGTTCCGGCTCGGCCGACCGGCTCCACGGGTCGGCCGCCGGACGGCTCGCCGGATCGGTCAGGGGCCGGGCCCACGACTCGTCGGTGTTGCGTCGCCGACGCCGGGGCGGCTGCTCGGGAACGGCCTCCACGGGCAGGTCGGAATCGTCACCGCCGGACCAGATCACCTCCGGACGACGCGACGACGCCCGGCGTGGACGGGCCGTCGGGGCCGCCCCGGAGACCGGCTCACCCTCGTCGGCGTCCGCCCGTCGGCTCCCGACGTACCCCTGCTCCTGCTGGGGGCGGTCGAAGGTCCACTCCCGGGTGTGGTCGTCGGAGCCGGGGCCCGCGCCCATCACCCGCGCCTCCCGGCGCTCGCTCTCCCGCCGCCGCCTGGCCGCCCGCCGGCCCACCCCGGCAGCCCGACGGGTGTCGTCCTCGTCGTCGTCCGGGGCGGCGTGCCGGCCCCGGCCGTCGGCGTGCGCGATGCCCGACTCGACCGCCCAGCGCGGCAGGTAGGCGTCGACAGGTTCCTGCTGGCCACGCTCGACCGCCCGACGCCGACTCGGCGTACGGTAGCGGTCCGTCGAGGAATATGAATCCGACGGAACCGGGTCGCCGAGGTCGTCCCACGGGGCGATCGGCTGACGCGCGCGCGGGCTGCCCTCCCCGCGCTCCCAGTCCCGGTAACTCACGGCCGGAGCGTGACCCTTCTCAACCGAAAGTGCAATCCGCTGTCCAGGTGTAGCCGTTTCGCAGAGATAGTACGGGAAGACCGACCCAAGAGCCTTACCGGAAAATATTCGTCCACAGGGTGTGGATAGTGAACCCGCAGCTCACAGCTTTGCAGCCCAGAATTCCCCCACAGTTTTCCACAGGCTGTGCACACGCTGCGCACATGGTTGTCCACGCGCGTCCACAGGTTGTCCCGAGGCTCGTCCACCGCGCCGGTTGAGGGTCTGACCTCGCGGTCCGTATCGTGGGGCACCGACCGGTCGCGCGATGGCCCCCCGATCGACCTGACCGGACGGTGTCACCGCCGGCGTACCGCCGGGGCAACCGCGACGCTGTGGAGGGGGAACCGTGTCGATCACCGACGACATGCGGGCCGAGCCCCGGGTCGCGGGGCAGTCGTCCGCCCCGCCGCCCCGCGACGGCCAGTTCGACAAGACCCCACCTCAGGACGTCGCCGCCGAGCAGTGCGTCCTCGGCGGCATGCTGCTCTCCAAGGACGCCATCGCCGACGTCGTCGAGATCCTCAAGTCCACCGACTTCTACCGGCCCGTCCACGCCACCATCTTCGACGCGATCCTCGACATCTACGGTCGCGGTGAGCCCGCCGACGGCATCACCGTCGCGGCGGCCCTGGCCGACTCCGGAGACCTCGCCCGGGTCGGCGGCGCCCCCTACCTGCACACCTGCATGGCGGCCGTACCGACCGCGGCGAACGCCTCCTACTACGCCCGGATCGTCGGCGAACGCGCAGTGCTGCGCCGCCTGGTCGAGGCGGGCACCCGGATCGTGCAGCTCGGCTACGGCACCGCCGCCGGTGGCAGCCGGGACGTCGACGCCGTCGTCGACCTGGCCCAGCAGGCGGTCTACGAGATCACCGAACGGCGGGTCAGCGAGGACTTCGCGGTGCTCGCCGACATGCTCCAGCCCACCCTGGACGAGATCGAGGCGGTCGGCGCGCAGGGCGGCGTGATGACCGGCGTGCCGACCGGCTTCACCGACCTGGACCGGCTGCTCAACGGCCTGCACCCGGGACAGCTCATCATCGTGGCCGGCCGCCCCGGTCTCGGTAAGGCGCTGGCGCTCGACACGCCGCTGCCCACCCCGGACGGCTGGACCACCATGGGTGAGGTCGAGGTCGGCGACCGGCTGCTCGCCGCGGACGGCACGCCGACCACCATCACCGCCGCCTTCGCCGTGATGCACGGGCGACCCTGCTACGAGGTCGAGTTCTCCGACGGCAGCGTGATCGTCGCCGACGCCGGGCACCTGTGGCGGACCACCACCCGGACGCGGGCCCTCGCCCCGGCGGGCGGCACGCCGGCCGAGGCGGCCCAGGGCCCTGCCGAGGCCGAGGACGGCGTGCTCACCACGGCGCAGATCGCGGCGACGCTGCGTACCGGACCGGAGGGACGCCCCCGACACGCCATCGCCACCTGCGCCCCCCTGCAACTGCCCGAACGGGCGGTGCCCATCCCCCCGTACGGCCTGGGCGGCTGGCTCGGCGACGGCCGGGCCGACCCGGGGCACCTGGCCGCGTCCTTCCTGACGACGCTGCGGGAGATCGGTGTCCTCGCGGACAAGCACATCCCCCGCGACTACCTGCGCGGCTCCGAGGCGCAGCGTCGGGCGCTGCTCGCCGGGCTGATGGACACCGCCGGCACCCTCACCCCGACCGGCGAGCACCGGTACACCTCGGTCTCGCGGCGGCTCGCCGGCGACGTTCGGGAACTCGTGGTGGGTCTCGGCTACCGGTGCACGCTGACCGAGCAGCCGGCATCCGGCCGGACCGGGACGACGTACACGGTCGCCTTCGCCACCCCGGACGCCGTCTTCCGCCGGGAGCCCAGGGCATCCGCCGAGGCCGTCCGCCTGCGCACCGACCCGGCTGTGCGGTACGTGGTGGACGTCCGGCCGGTGGCCAGCGTGCCGGTGCGGTGCGTGACCGTCGACAACCCGGACCACCTCTACCTGGCCGGCCGGTCGATGATCCCCACCCACAACAGCACGGCCAGCATGGACTTCGCCCGTAACGCGGCGATCCGGGCCAACCAGGCCGCCGCCATCTTCTCGCTGGAAATGAGCAAGGTCGAGATCGTCATGCGGCTCCTCTCGGCCGAGGCGCGCGTCCCGCTGCACGTACTGCGCAGCGGTCAGCTCTCCGACGACGACTGGACCAAGCTGGCCCGCTGCATGGGCGAGATCAGCGAGGCGCCGCTGTTCGTGGACGACACCCCGAGCATGAACCTGATGGAGATCCGGGCGAAGGCGCGGCGGCTCAAGCAGAAGCACGACCTCAAGATGATCGTCGTCGACTACCTCCAGCTGATGACCTCACCGAAGCGCACCGAGAGCCGTCAGCAGGAGGTCGCGGACCTGTCCCGTGGCCTGAAGCTGCTGGCCAAGGAGGTCGAGTGCCCGGTGATCGCGGTCAGCCAGCTCAACCGTGGTCCCGAGCAACGCACCGACAAGCGACCACAGTTGTCAGACCTGCGGGAGTCGGGCTGTCTGACCGCGGAGACCCGACTGATCCGGGCCGACACCAACGCGGAAGTCACCATGGGCGAGCTGCTGGAGGCCGGGACGAGGGAAATCCCGGTCTGGGCGCTCGACGAGAATCTGCGGTACTCGCCCCGGACCATGACGCACGTCTTCCCCAGCGGTCGGCGCGAGGTGTTCCGGCTGACCCTCGCGTCGGGGAAGCAGATCGACGCGACGGCGAACCACCCTTTCCTCACCTTCGCCGGATGGGTGCCGCTCGGTGAGCTGGCTGTCGGAGCGCGGCTGGCTACGCCGAGACACCTGCCCCCGCCGCTGGCGATCCGGCCGTGGGTGGAGGCGGAGGTGGTACTGCTCGCGCACCTGCTTGGTGACGGTTCGTTCGTCAGACGCCAGCCGATCCGGTACGCCAGCAGGGACGAGGAAAACCTGGTGGCAGTGGCCGAGGCCGCGAAGCACTTCGGAATCAGCGCCGTACGGGACGAGTACGAGGCCGCCCGGGTCACGACGCTCCGGCTGCCCGCACCGTACCGACTGGCCCGTGGACGGCGTAATCCGATCGCAGAATGGCTCGACGGGCTGGGGCTCTTCGGGCTGCGTTCGCACGAGAAGTTCATTCCGCAGGCGATCTTCAGTATGCCCAAGGAACAGGTCACGCTATTCCTGCGCCACCTGTGGTCGACCGACGGCTCGGTCCATGTCAACAAGTCGGGTAGGGGCGGACGTGTCTACTTCTCCTCCACCAGTCGCAGAATGCTTGAGGACATCTCCCGGCTCCTCCTGCGGTACGGCATCACCGCACGCCTCAAAGTCGTTCCGGTAGCTGACCACCGTCCCCAGTACACCCTCGACATCTCGGGCCGGGACGACCAACTGCGGTTCCTGCGGGAGATCGGGGTGCACGGCGAGCGTGCGGCTGCCTGTGAAGCGCTGCTCACCGTGTTGGAGACGGTGGTGAGCAACACCAACGTCGACACGGTGCCGACCGAGGTGTGGAACCAGGTTCGGGACGTCCTGGTGGAGCGGGGCATCAGCCACCGCGAGTTCGCCCGGGCAATAGGTACGCAATTCTGCGGCAGCGCGCTGTGGAAGCGCGCACCGAGTCGATCCCGACTGGCGAAGATCGCCTCGGTACTCGACGCCGCCGACCTCGAACTGCACGCCACCAACGACATCTTCTGGGACGAGATCACCTCGATCGAGTCGCTCGGCGAGCAGGACGTCTTCGATGCGACGGTACTCGGCACCCACAATTTCGTCGCCAACGGGATCGCCACCCACAACTCGATCGAGCAGGACGCGGACGTCGTCATCCTGTTGCACCGCGACGACTATTACGACAAGGAGTCGCCGCGCGCTGGGGAAGCGGATTTCATTGTTGCCAAGCACAGAAATGGGCCTACCGACTCGATCACGGTGGCGGCCCAGCTGCACCTGTCCCGCTTCGTCGACATGGCGATCGTCTGACCCGACGCCGGGGCCCGGCGACTCAGCCGAGTAGCGGGAACCAGCCGGCGGCCTCGCCCAACGCCACCCGGTCCCGGTCGGTCAGCGGCTCCCGACCGGTGGCCTTGCCCAGGTACGTCAGGTCGTCCCAGTCGGCGGGCCGGACGGCGTCGTCGCTGAGCAGCCCGTCCATGGTGGCGACCGCGACCTCGACGGCCAGCGCTCCGGGCGGCGGCGCACCGGGCAGGTCGGGCACCAGGTCGAGGTG
This sequence comes from Micromonospora sp., assembly GCF_048594385.1. NCBI lineage: Bacteria > Bacillati > Actinomycetota > Actinomycetes > Micromonosporales > Micromonosporaceae > Micromonospora > Micromonospora sp. The sequence continues at coordinate 5,986 of NZ_JBMDWU010000150.1, forward strand.
GTGCACGACGGCCTCGGTGGTCAGCGTGGCCAGGAAGTCGGGCACCCGCAGCAGGTGTCCCTGGGTGGTGACGCAACCCTGCGGGGTCGGCGGCACCCGCCGCGCGTACGGCGGCCGGGGCGGTGTCCGCCCAGATCCGGACGACACCGGTGGGCCGGTCGAAGGCGGCGGCCGAGCGGCGGACCCACCACGCGTGCCGGGCCGTCGCGTCGGGATCGGCATCCGCCGGGAACGACCGCCAGTAGCTGACGTCGTCGGTGTCGGCCGGCCCGTCGGCGGGGCTGGCCAGCGTGACCAGCGCCCGTTGGGCGTCGCCGAGCAGGTGGAAGAGCAGGTCGGCGACCACCCAGCCGCGACACCGGGTGGGGCGTTGCAGGGCATCGTCGTCGAGGTCGGCGACCACCCGGGTGATGCCGTCGTAGGCCTGCGCCAACGCGGTGTGCTGCCGGACGAACGTCATGCCGTGCAGCGTCGCACGACCGGCCTGCTCCGGCATCCGGACCCGGAAACCACCGGCCGGAACCCGCGCGGCCGATGGCGGTGACGGGACCGGGCCGGGCGCGGGAGGGCCCGGCCCGGCCGTCGACGGAACCGGTCAGCCGAACATCTCGTCGAGGAAACCCTTGTGCTTCTTGCGCTTGTAGTGGCCGTGGTAGCCGTGGTGCTGCGGGTGGCCGTAGCCACCGTGGCCGCCGTACGCGGGCTGCGGCGGGTAGCCCGGCGGCGGCGGGGGCGGCGGCACGGCACCGTAGCCCGGCTGGTGGCTCGGGGCGGGCGGCGGTGGAGGCGGCGGCGGATATCCGCCCGGCGCCTGGACGTGCTGCTGACCGGGAGCGGCCCCCGGCTGACCGGGCGCGGCCCCACTGCGCTGCTGGTTCCAGTTCGCCTCGGCCTCGAACAGCTTTTCGAGTTCGCCGCGGTCCAGGAAGATCCCCCGGCACTCGCCGCACTGGTCGATGACGACTCCGCTGCGCTCGTACTGGCGCATATCTCCGTGACACTTGGGACAGGTGAGCTGCATCGTTCGACGGTACCCGGTCGGCGCAGCATTCAGGCGGTGGTGATCAGCGCCGAGACCACCTCGTCGTCGTCCACCTCGTGGAAGTCGTCGTAGTAGGCGCTGACCGCGGTGAAGCCGGCCGGGTGCTGCGGGCAGATCACCTCGTCGGCCTCGGCGGCGAGCATCTCGTACGCCTGCTGTGCGCCGACCGGCACCGCGACCACGACCCGCCGGGCGCCGAGCTGCCGGGCGACCTGCACGGCGGCGCGGGCGGTGGCGCCGGTGGCCAGCCCGTCGTCGACGATCAGGGCGGTACGTCCGGTCAGGTCGAGCGGGGGTCGACCGTGCCGGTAACGGGCCTCCCGACGGTCGAGTTCGGCCTGTTCACGGTGTTGCACCTCGGCGCGGTCGGCCGGGTCGAGCGGGGCGGCGACCTGGTCGTTGAGGACCCGGACCCCACCGGGGCCGAGCGCGCCGAAGGCCACCTCGGGTGCCCCGGGCAGGCCGAGCTTGCGGACCACCAGCACGTCGAGCGGTACGCCGAGCCGGTCGGCGACGACCCGGGCCACCGGTACCCCGCCGCGGACCAGGCCCAGCACGACGACGTCGGGTCGACCGGCCAGGGCGGTGAGTCGTTCGGCGAGCCGACGGCCGGCGTCGACGCGGTCGCGGTAGCTGCTCATGTCCTCAGGTCTACGCCCTGTGGGCAGGGTGCGTCGGGAACTCGGCGGAACCGGTGCCGGGCGGGTGGTGAGGGCGGGGGCCCAGGTCAGCAGGGCGATCGGGTAGAGCAGGTAGCCGAAGCGGGTGGTCGGCATCAGCAGGATCGCGGCGAGCAGACCGTACCCGCAGACCAGTGCGGTGGCGGCGGCGGTGCGGGGCGGGTGGCGGACGAGCCGGACGGCGATCGCGGCGCCGACGGCGACGAGCAGCACGGCGGCGACGACCCGGCCGCCGGGCAGGGCGGTGGCGATCAGGTGGCCGGGGAACGGGGACTGGGCGGGGCTGGTGACCTGGCCGTGGCCGAGCGGGAAGCGCAGCACGTTCTCCACCAGCGCGTCCCGGTCGACCAGCAGGGCGGGGAGCAGGGCGAGGACGGGCAGCCCGAGCGCGCCGGCCGCCACCCGCAGCCCGGCCCGTCGGGTCACCCCCCAGAAGATGAGGACCAGCGCGACCGGCCAGGCGAACAGTTTCAACGCGCCGGCCAGCCCCACCGCCAGCCCGGCCCCGCCGGGCCGGCCGGTGGCGGCGAACGCCAGCGCCAGCAGGCAGAGCGCGAGTACGGGCAGGTCGTCGCCGCCGGTGGCGAGGGTGAGCGCGCAGATCGGCAGGACGGTCGCCGCCTGCACGCCGCGCAGCACCGCCGGTGCCCCGGCCCGTCCGCCGGTGGTCGGGGCGGGACGGCGCAGCGCGACCACGGCCCATGCCAGGGCTGCGGCGGTGACCAGCGCGAACCAGACGCGGGAGTCGGTCCACCAGGTGTCGGCGGCGGCCCGGGGCAGCCCGAACAGCGCCATTCCCGGCTGGTATGGGGTGTAGCCGAGCAGCCGTTCGTCGGCGGGCAGCGCGGCGATGGCGTCCGGCCCGAGGTAGGGGGTGCCGTGCTCGGCGAGTCGGATGCCGGCCTGCTCGACCACTACCACCTCCTCCTGGGCCCGGTCGGTGCGCCCGGCGGCCCGCTGCCCGGCCTGCATGATCAGCGGGAGCAGGGCGGTGCCGGCCCAGGTGAGGCCGGTGACCACGGCGCGGGTGGTGGTGCCGGCCAGCCCGGGTCGGTGGCGGCGGAGGAGGAACTGGGCGGCGACCAGGATCGTCGCGGCGAGGTAGCCGACGGCGGCGACGCCACCCCAGGCCCGGTGCGGTGGCAGGGTGGAGGTGGCGGCGGTGACGGCCGCGAAGATCGCGGAGACCAGGTAGAGACCGAGGTCGAGGGCGAGTCCACCGGCTGCGGTGTCGACGGCCCGCAGGTGGCGGGCGGCACGGTCGGCGGCGGTCACGCCGGCAAGTGTGGCAGACCCGTCGAACGGTTCCGGGCGGGCTGGCGGCGGCCGGGGGTGCTGAGTCGGATGACCGCGCCGGTGTCGTGCAGGGGGGTGGCGAGACTCCCGGGGCGGCCACCGGAGCCCCGTTGCAGTGCGGCGAGGAGCGTGCCGGCCGGCAGGGGGCGGGCGAACAGGTGTCCCTGGCCGGCGGCGCAGCCGAGCGACCACAGGGCCCGGCGCTGTGGTTCGCTCTCCACGCCCTCGGCGACGACGGCCAGGTCGAGGCTGCGGCCGAGGTCGAGGGTGGAGCGGATGACGGCTGCCGCTTCGGCCGAACTCTCCATCGCGGTGACGAAGCTGCGGTCGATCTTCAGTTCGTGTACGGGGATGCGGGAGAGCAGGGAGAGCGACGAGTAGCCGGTGCCGAAGTCGTCCAGGGCGAGCCGGATGCCGGAGTCGCGCAGCCGGTTGAGCACCCGGTCGACCACGTCGAGTTGGCTGAGGGTGAGTGTCTCGGTCAGCTCCAGGACGAGCCGGTCTGGGGGGAAGTCGTGGGCCTGGAGCCGGGCCAGCACCGCGCCCGGGAACCGGGCGTCGAGCAGGCTGCGGGGTGAGACGTTGACCGAGACGGGCAGGTCGAAGCCGGCGGTTCGCCAGCCGACGGCGGCGACGAGCGCCTGGTCGAGGATGGCCTCGGCGAACGCGGGGAGCATGCCGGAGCGTTCCACCGCCTCGATGAAGCGCAGCGGGTCGATGACCCCGTGTCGGGGGTGGTGCCAGCGGGCCAGCGCCTCGGCTCCGGTCACCTCTCCGGTGCCGAGGTCGACGATGGGCTGGAAGTTGACGGTGAACTCGTGGTCGGCCACCGCGCGGGGCAGTTCACCGCCGAGGGTGAGCCGGCGCAGGTCGGCGGTGTCCCGGGTGGGGGCGTAGGTGGCGATCCGTTGGCCGGCCCGCTTGGCCTGGTACATGGCGACGTCGGCGCGGCGCAGCAGTTCGGGCATGCCGCCGGTGGCGGGGGCCGCCGCGATGCCGCCGCTGGCCTCCACGCTGATCCGCATGCCGTCCACGTCGATCGGTTCGTGCAGGGCGCCGAGCAGGGTCTCGGCCCGGTGGGCGGCGATGGCGGGGGCGGGCAGGTTGCGCATCAGCACGGCGAACTCGTCGCCGCCGAGGCGGGCGACCAGGTCCTCGTCGCGGGCGGCGGCGCGCAGCCGGTCGGCGACCCGCATCAGCACCTGGTCACCGGCGGCGTGGCCGAGGGTGTCGTTGACCTCCTTGAAGTGGTTGAGGTCGATCAGGACGAGGGCGGTCACCCCCTCGGCGTGCCGGGTACCGAGCTGTTCGGTGCCCCGGTCGAGCAGTTGCCGGCGGTTGGCCAGGCCGGTGAGTGCGTCGTGGCTGGCGGCGTGGGCGTGTTCGGCGGCGACCCGGGCGAGTTCGGCGTACGCCTGGGCGTTGCGGACGGCCGTGCACAACGCGGAGGCGAAGGTGCGCAGGGTGTACTGCTCGCGTTCGTTGAGCCGGACCGGTCCTCGGAACCGCAGCCGCAGCATCCCGACGTCGACGGTGCGGTCGTGGCCTTCGAGGCGGGCGGGCAGGACGGTGCCCTCGATCTCACTCGGGGTGCCGGACGGGCCGTCGTAGGTGATCGTGCCGCTCGCGCCCCGGACGGTGCGACCGGCGTCGCGCAGCTCGATCTCGACCTCGTCGGCGGAGAAGAGTTCGGTGGCCTGGGTGACGGCGGTGGTGAGGACCTTGTCCAGGTCGACCACGTTGAGCGCGTCGGTGGTGCGGGCCAGCCGTTGCCAGGCCTGTTGCTCGGTGCGGGACTTGACCTGGTTGGAGTAGAGCAGGTGCAGGCTGAGCACCAGGGGTGGCACGGCGAGCAGGAGCCGGGGGTCGGCCTGGAGGATGGCCAGGGTGACGGCGATCAGGACGAAGCGGGCCAGCGCGCTGGTCAGGCGTAGGCCGAGGTCGTCGGAGAAGAGCCGGGGCAGCGGGGTGCCGGTGGCCATCGCGATGACGGGCAGGGTGAGTAGTTCGTCGAGGACCACGGCGACGACGTAGGCGAGCCCGATCATGCCGATGGCGTTCGGCAGGTCGGTGTCCTGCGGCGACCAGCCGAGGGTGTGCAGCGCGACGCCGCCTGCGGCCGCCAGCAGCATGCTCTTGGCGATGCCGAAGGTGGTCTTCAGCGGTCCGCGCTTCATGGACAGCAGGGCGATCGCGACGCCCGTCCCGGTGGTGAGGACGACCAGGGGCGCCGGTGCGACGGCCAGCCCGAGGACGATCGCCGTCTCGCTCCAGGAGACCGCGTGGACGGTGGCCCGGATGCGGATCTGCCAGTTGATCCGGACGCTGAGCGCGGCCATGAAGGCCAGCGCGACGGACCGGGTGAGGTCGCCGCCGGTGAGGTCGAGGTGGACCAGTTGGTAGAGGGCGACGACCGCCGCTGCGGTGGCCACCACGCAGACGAGGCCGACGTGCAGCGTCAGCTGCCGCTCGGCCTCCGTCTTGCCTTCGTCCGGTCGTGCCACCGTGTCCTCGACAACCACTCCGTGTCGCTGAGCAGAGGCCAAGGCTACGTGGGGTCACGCCGCCACCACAATCGTTCAGAGCCACTCGTGTGCGGACATCGCGTTCGCCCTCCCCTGATCGTTGTCGCCGACCCTTGCGGTCGGGATCTGACAGGGGACAGCCTAAGGGCGGTTAGGCCGTTTTTGGAGGTATAAATGTAACTATGAGCGATAGGTGAGAATTGAGTGCACCTTGGTGACTTTCCGTTTCCGCGGGGAAACGGAGTGCTGAGCGCTCCCGACGGTTCTCGTTAACGCTAGATAATGGTGCAGACGGCGGCTTCGCGACATCGGGCGAGAGGGGCCGTTTGCCGTACGTCGAGGTGACCGGCTAGGTGAGTGCGACAGATCACCCGATTGTGGAACGCAGCGTAGTCGTCTCGGCGCGGTGGTGCCAACGTGGGCGAAGTGGCCCGGTGGCGATTCGCGGCCACGACGCGACGGAGGGTTTCTCAGGTGTGACGATCTCGCGCGTGATGGTGTTTCCCGCTCTACCGTCGACACGAGAACCTATTAGTGGCGGCCGATGAAATCGACGATGAACCACCGATCACGAATCGTCCCCGCGCGCCCGGCACTCCGGTTCCCGGGTCGCCGTCACGCCCGGACGTACCCCCGGATCGGAGCACACCGCTAGGCTCACGGACGTGACCGATCCCGCGCAGCTCAGCCACGTCGACGCCGCGGGGGCGGCCCGCATGGTCGACGTCTCCGCCAAGCCGGTGTCCGGCCGGATCGCCGTGGCCGCCGGGCGGCTGCGCACCACCGTCGAGGTGGTGGAGCTGCTGCGCCGCGACGGGCTGCCCAAGGGCGACGCGCTGGCCGTCGGCCGGCTCGCCGGCATCATGGGCGCCAAGCGCACCCCCGACCTGATCCCGCTGTGCCACCCGATCGCCCTGCACGGCGTCACCGTCGACCTCGAACTGACCGACGACACCGTCGAGATCACCGCCACCGCCCGCACCGCCGACCGGACGGGGGTGGAGATGGAGGCGCTGACCGCCGTCGCCGTCGCCGGTCTGGCCCTGATCGACATGGTCAAGGCGGTCGACCCGGCCGCCGCCGTGGACGGCGTCCGGGTGCTGAGCAAGTCCGGCGGCAAGACCGGCGAGTGGGTCCGCCCGCAGGACCGGCCGTGATCCGGGCCCGGGTCGTCGTGGCGTCCAACCGGGCCGCCGCCGGGGTGTACGCCGACACCAGCGGGCCGCTGCTCGTCGCCGGCCTGCGCGAGCTGGGCTGCCAGGTCGACGAGCCGGTGGTGGTGCCCGACGGCGAACCGGTCGGTGAGGCCCTGCGCGCCGCCCACGCCGACGGGATCGACGTGGTGCTGACCAGCGGCGGCACCGGCATCAACCCGACCGACCGGACGCCCGAGGTGACCCGGGCGCTGCTCGACCACGAGATCCCCGGCATCGCCGAGGCGATCCGCGCGTACAGCCGGGACCGGGTGCCGACCTCGGCGTTGTCCCGGGGGGTCGCCGGGGTGCTGGGCCGGATGCTCGTGGTCAACCTGCCCGGCTCGCGGGGCGGCGCGAAGGACGGGCTGGCCGTGCTCGGGCCGATCCTCGGCCACGCGGTCGACCAGTTGCGCGGCGGCGACCACTGACCGCACGCCCGGCGTGGCGGCGATAGGCTCGCGGGGGTGTACGCGGAGCGCCGCGTACCGTCCGAACGGAGGCCCCCGGTGAGCACGGAAACCGCCGCCGCCGCGGCCCAGGTCGCCGCGCCGCCGCCGGCCGGCTGGGAGGAGGCCCGTTCCCGGGTGTACGCGGTCGGCCTCGCCGCCGCCCTGCCCCCGGTCCAGCGGGCACTGGCCGACGCCGACGGGTACACCCTGGCCGCGCCGTTGACCACCCGGACCGACCTGCCGGCCTTCCCCACCTCCAGCGTCGACGGCTGGGCGGTACGCGGGGCCGGCCCGTGGGACGTCGTGGGACGGGTGCTCGCCGGGCAGACCCCGGCCGGGCTGGCCGCCGACGGCACCACCGTGGAGATCGCCACCGGCGCGATGGTCCCCACCGGGACGACCGCCATCCTGCGGATCGAGGACTCGCGGCGTACCCCGGACGGCCGGGTGACCGGCACGCCACGCCCGAACCCGGAGTGGCGGGAGCCGGGCGAGGAGGCGGTGGCCGGTGAGGAACTGCTGCCGGCCGGCACCCCGGTCGACCCGGCGCTGATCGGGCTGGCCGCCTCCTGCGGGCACGACCAGCTCACGGTGCGCCGCCAACCGCGTGCCGCGCTGCTGGTCTTCGGCGACGAACTGCTCACCGCCGGTCCGCCCGGGTCGGGCCGGGTCCGCGACGCGCTCGGCCCCGCCGTGCCGTCCTGGCTGCGCCGCTACGGCTGCCAGGTGCGGCCCTCCGACGTGGTCGGCCCGGTGGCGGACACCCTCCCCGCCCACGTGGCCGCCCTGCGCGGCGCGCTCGCCGGGGCCGACCTGGTCTGCACCACCGGCGGCACCATGCACGGCCCGGTCGACCACCTGCACCCCGCGCTGGAGGCGCTGGGGGCCGACCACGTGGTGAACACGGTCGCCGTGCGGCCCGGCTTCCCGATGCTGCTGGCCCGGCTGGTCGACGCCGACGGGCGGGTGCGTTTCGTGGCCGGGCTGCCGGGCAACCCGCAGTCCGCGATCGTCGCCCTGGTGTCGCTGGTCGCGCCGCTGCTCGCCGGGCTCCAGGGCCGTGCGCTGCCGGCGCTGCCCCAGGCCACCCTCGCCGGGCCGGTGCCCGGTCGGGGGGACTACACCCACCTCGCGCTGGTCCGGCTGGACCGGGCCGCCGGCACCGCCCACCCGGTCCGCCACGTCGGGTCGGCGATGCTGCGCGGGCTCGCCGGCGCGGACGGGTTCGCGGTGATCCGGCCGGGCACCTCCGGCGAGGTCGGGGCCCGGGTGCCGGTCGTACCGCTGCCGTTGCTGCCCGGGGAGCGTACGTGGTGACGGCCGGCCCGACGACGGCCCTGCTCGCGGTCACCGACCAGCCGCTGGACCTGGCCGCGCACGAGGCGGCGGTGGCCGACCGGCGGGCCGGCGCGGTGGTCTCCTTCCAGGGCGTGGTCCGCGACCACGACCACGGCCGACCGGTGACCCTGCTGGAGTACGAGGGCCACCCGAGCGCCGTCGAGACGCTGCGCGCGGTGGCCGCCGAGATCGCCGCCGACCCCGACGTCTACGCGGTGGCCGTGTCGCACCGGATCGGCCGGCTCGACATCGGAGACGTGGCGCTGGTGGCGGCGGTGAGCACGGCACACCGGGCAGCGGCCTTCGCGGCCTGCGCCCGGCTGGTCGACGAGGTTAAGGCGCGACTGCCGATCTGGAAGCGGCAGGTCTTCGCCGACGGCACCGAGGAGTGGGTCAACTGCCCCTGAGCCCGGCCGTCGGGAGTCGCCGGGCCGGCCTGGGCAGGCTGTCCGTGGTGGAGCGGGACGGGCGGGGTCAGCGGCGGCCGGCGGTGGCGCGGGCCGGCCGGTCGGCGTAGAAGGCGGGCTCGGCACCGGGTCGCCAGGGCAGGGCGGCGACCAGCACGATCAGCGCCAGCGCGAGCGAGTTCTCCATGAGCGCGCCGAACAGGCCGTTCTGGTAGTGCGACACCTCGGGGAGCTTGTGCTCGTACGGCCAGATCGGTGAGATCAGGAAGAGCAGGTACAACCCGAGCGCGGCCACGCCGTGCCGCAGCCCGGTCAGCGTCGGGTACCAGATCGGCGGGCGCAGCCCGTTCACCCCGGGCGGCCCGCCGAACGCCGGCTGGCCGGTGCGCAGCGACAACCCCCGGCTCGCCTCGCGGCGGCGCACGGCGGCGTCGGCGAGTACGACGATCGCCGGGATGACCCAGACCAGGTGGTGCGACCAGGAGATCGGGCTGATCACGTTGGCGGTCAGCCCGACCAGGGTGAACGCGGTCAACTCGTCGCCATCGGCGCGGGCGTTGGCGGCCCGGGACAGCCCGACGGCCAGGATCAGCACCGAGAACGCCAGCCAGAGCAGGCCGGGCGTCTCGATCGAGTCGTAGAGCCGGGCCAGCAGGCCGGCCAGCGACTGGTTGGGCGTCATGTCGGCGGCCCCGACCCGTTCGGTCTGCCACAGCACGCCGCCGAAGTAGGCCCGCGACTCGGTGCCGACCAGGGCGAAGCTGCCCAGGGTGACGCCGATGGTGGTGCCGACGGCGGTGGCGGCGACCCGCCACTGCCTGGTGATCAGCAGGTAGGCGATGAACAGCGCCGGGGTGAGCTTGACGGCGGTGGCCAGGCCGATGCCGACCCCGGCCCAGGACCCGCTGTAGAACAGCCGCAGGAACGGGCCGTCGGTGTCGCGCCCGTGGGTGCCGCGCCGGGAACGCCAGCGCAGGCCCACCAGATCCGCCATGATCAACGCGAACAGGAGCAGGTTGACCTGGCCGTACCCCAGGGTCTCCCGGACCGGTTCGATGGCGGTGGCCATCGGCGTGGCGATGGCCACGGTGAACCAGAGCGGCCAACCGAGTCGGTCGACGATCGGACGCAGCAGCGCGGCGAGGACCACCGCGAGGGCGGCGATGCTGCCGGCTGCGTTGATCCACCCGGCCACCTCGATCGGCAGCCCCGCCATCGGCAGCATGGCCAGCGCGGCGAAGGGGGGGTAGGTGAAACCCAGCGTGGTGGTGGGCGCGATGAACTCGTACAACTCGTGCCCGCTCGCCCACCACACCACCGCGCCGTGGTAGATCTTCATGTCGAAGAAGTTGTACGGCCGCCCGAAAGCACCGATGGCGAGCCATGCGGCATAGGCGACGGCGGCCACGATGCCGGTCCGTACGACTGTCCTACGATCGATCCCACGCGTTGCGCGACGCACCGGGGCGAGGCGGTCCGCACGTCTACCGACGGTTGTCGGCATGGCGTGGCCACCCCCGTACCAAGGTCGTCCTACCCGTCCAGGTCCGGTAGGGAGCCTAGAACGGCGCCTCACGTTGCTGCCTCCCGCGTTATCCGACCGTGTCCGATCCCACACCAGTTTTTGACATTTCCACCGCGTTAACGGGTGTCGGGCGGTTCAGGTAATTCGTGGCCTTGCGGGGGGTGATGGCCGAATCGATGCAGGTCAGCCGGGAAGCCGACGGGCGGCGGCGGCCGACCGTACGGCGATCCGGGCCTCCCGCCGGGCGGTGCGCACCGCGCGCCCCACCGAGCGTCGGGAGTGGCCGATGCGGTGGCCGGCCCGCCAGCGCAGACCCGGCCTGCCCTCGGTGTCGGCGGCGGCGAGCAGCAGACCACCGAAGAGCCCGAGGTTCTTCAGGAAGTGCACCTGGTTGTTGTTCCGGGTCGCCTGATCGTCGTTGCTCCAGAACGGGTGACCGGCGGCGGTGGTGGGCACCAGCGTACCGGCCAGGACCAGCGCGGCCGGCCGGGTGAACTTCCCGGTGGCCAGCATCAGACCGGCGGTGAACTGCACGGCGGCGTTGGCCCGGATCAACGTCTCGGTGTCGGTGGGGAGCTGCGGCGCGACCTGCTGGATCAGCGGCGTGACCCGGTCGGTGACCGGCTTGGCCGCCGGGACGAGCCGGTGGGGGTGCTGAAAGTTGCGGGCGCCACTGACCACGAAGATGCCGCTCAACATGACACGGGCGAGGGAGCGCACGGGTTTCATGGCTCAGTCATACCCCGTTTGACGCCCCGCTATCCGGGCAATGGCCGATCCGCGGCGGTCCGCGTGTCGACGGTCCGCATCGGTGCGTCGACCCCCGCCCCGGGCCGGCGGCCGTGCATACCGGCAGGCGGAGGCGGTACGCCACGCCGAATGGAGCGACCGTCGCTGATGGACGGGCTCCGACCGGTAACGTCGCGCGGGTGACGACCCTTCGGCTGCGCCCCGAGGGCCCGGCCGACGCCGGCCCGGTCCGCCGGGTGCTGGCCGCCGCCTTCGCCCGCCCCGACCGCACCACCCCCGGTGAGGTCGCGCTCGTCGACGACCTGCGCGGCAGCGCGGCGTGGCTGCCGGAACTGGCGATGGTCGCCGAGTACGGCGGCGAGGTGGTCGGGTACGCGCTGCTCACCCGGGTACAGGTCGAGGCCGACCGGGTCCGCGTCCCGGCGCTGGTGCTCGGGCCGGTGGCGGTCGCCCCACACCGGCAACGGGTCGGGCACGGCACGGCGGTGGTGCAGGCCGCCTTGGAAGCCGCCACCGAGCTGGGCGAACGGCTGGTGGTGGTGCTCGGCGACCCGGCGTACTACCGGCGCTTCGGCTTCACCCGGGCCGACCGGATGGGGCTGGTCAGTCCCTGGTCGGGGCTGGGGGAGCCGTGGCAGGCGCTCGTGCTGCCGCCGGAGGTCAGCGACGCGCCGCCGCCACCACGCGGCGAGGTGGTCTTCCCGCCCCCCTGGTCCCGCGTCTGAGCCGCCGCGCCCCCGGCCTTTCGGCGGCCGGGCGCGCGGACAGCGGGGCTGGCCTGGCCGCCCGGCCGTTCAGGCCGGCTGGGTGCGCAGATAGCGGCCGAAGTGCGGGACGGTGAAGGCGACCGTGCCGCGCTCCCCGGAGTAGATCAGCCCCTTCTTGATCAGCGCGTCCCGGGCCGGGGAGAGGCTCGCCGGCTTACGGCCCAACGCACGGGCGATCTCGGCCGTCGGCACCGCCGCGTCCATGTCGTCCCGACCACCGCCGTCGGCCTCCCCGGCCACCTGGGACAGGGTGGCCATCGCCCGCATGTACTCGCGTTCGGCAGGGGTGGCCCGCTCGAACCGGGAACCGAAGAAGCCGACCGCCAGCTCCGCCTCCGCCTCCGGGGCGGCGACCCGCACGTCCGCGTCGGTGATCGGGGAGCGGGGCGCGTGGTCCCAGGTCGCCTTCCCGTACGCCTGCACGAAGTACGGGTAGCCGCCGGACGACTCGTAGAGCAGGTCGAGGGCCTTCTGCTCGTACTCCACCTGCTCCCGCTCGGCCGGCGCGCACAGTGCCTGGTCGGCGGCGATCCGGTCCAGCCGGTCGATCCGCAGGTAGCGGAACAGCCGCTCCGAGTACGACTTGGCGGCGCTGAGCACCGCCGGCAGGTGCGGCAGACCCGCGCCCACCACGATCAGCGGCGCGCCGAGCTGCGACAGCTCGTGGCAGGCGGCGCAGAGCGCCGAGATGTCCTCCGCGCCGAGATCCTGCATCTCGTCGATGAAGACGGCGATGCCGGTGCCCACGTCGCCGGCGACCGCCGCCGCGTCGGTGAGCAGCTCCACCAGGTCGATCTCGATGTCACCGGAGTCGGCCCGGCCGCTGCTGGCCGGCACGTCGATGCCGGGCTGCCACCTGTCGCGCAGCCGGGGGGCCGCACCGGCCCGCCCGGTGGTGGGCACGCTGCGCTGCGCGAACGCCTTGAGTACGCCGAGGAAGGCGTCGATCCGGTCCGGTGCGCGGTGCCGGGGGGCCAGTTCGCGAACCGCCATGTGCAGGGCGGCGGCGATCGGCCGGCGCAGCGACTGGTCCGGCCGGGCCTCGATCTTGCCGGTGCCCCAGAGCTGGTTGATCGCCTGCGAGCGCAGGGTGTTGAGCAGCACCGTCTTGCCGACGCCCCGCAGGCCGGTGAGCATCAGGCTGCGTTCGGGGCGACCCCGGGCGATCCGTTCCAGCACCACGTCGAAGACGTCCAGCTCCCGCCCCCGCCCGGCGAGTTCGGGCGGGCGCTGACCGGCGCCCGGGGCGTACGGGTTGCGGACCGGATCCACGCATCGCACAGTATCGGGCGCTCTAGCCTGCGGACTAGAGATGCGTAGACGGGGCTACCGGCGTGTCGCCGACCCGCCCCGGCCACGGCTCTCGACACGAGTATGGGGCTGTCTAGCATCCACGCTAGACAGCCCCATACTTTCCTGTTCAGCTGCGTTTGCGCAGGCAGAGCACGTAGTCGAAGAGGTCGACCGAGTTGTCGTGCACGTAGTTGGCGTTCGACTCCGGCGCCAACGACCGGCACCGCTCCCCGTTCGTGGACGCGGGAATGCGCAGCAGCACCTCGTAGGTGTTCGGGCCGCACGGCACCTTGCGCAGCTCGGCGTCGCTGGCCGTACCGTCGTTGACCACGCAGTCGCCCCGGACGATCTGTGCCGCCCTGGTCGGCGTGGGGGTCGGCTCGGCCGTCGTCGGTTCCCCGGTCGGCTCCGGCGCGTCCGTCGGGGTGGCCTGCGTTGGCCCGTTCTCGGTGGGAGTGGCGGAGCTGCCCGTCGGGGTCGCCGGCTCGTCGCCGTCCTTTGCGGCCAGGAAGAACCAGCCGCCCACCCCGAGGCACGCGCAGAGCAGCAGGACCACCACCAGCCCGAGGATCAGTGCGATCCGGCCGCCCCGCCCCTTCGCCGGTGGCGGGGGCGGATACCCCGGCCCGGGCTGCCCCGGGAAGCCCGGCGGCTGCTGTCCCGGGAAGCCGGGCGCAGCCTGACCGGGATAGCCGGACGTGGGGGCGGCGGCTCCGGGAAATCCGGAGGACGGCGGTGGTGCGGCCTGGCCGGGGTAGCCGGATGTGGGTGCGGCGGCTCCGGGGAATCCGGAGGACGGCGGTGGTACCGACTGGCCGGGGTAGCCGGTCGGTGGGGGCGACGCCGGTGCGGCGAACGCGCCCGCTGCCGGCGCTGCTGTCGGCCCGGCGGGCGGGAACGGCCCCGGCGGCGGGTAACCGGCCTCAGTGGACGCCGCCGGCTGACCCGTCGGCGGCAGATACGTGTCCGGCGGCGGGTAACCCGCCCCCGAGGTCGGCGGCGGCGGGTAACCGGCCCCCGAGGTGGGAGGCGGCGGGTAGCCCGCCCCTGACGTGGGCGGTGGCGGGTACCCCGCTCCCGACGTGGGTGGGGGCTGCGGGGCCTCCGACGCCGGCATCTGCGTGGTCGGGGAGTACCCGCCGGTCGACGCGGGCATCTGCGTGGTCGGGGAGTAGCCGCCGGCCGGTGGTGGCGGGGCCGGCTGGGCCGCTCCCGACACCGGCAGTCGGGTGGTCGGCGGTTCCGGTGACGTGGCGATCGCGGTGGTTTCCGCATCACCGGTCACGGGGGCCGTCGGCGGCTCGCTGCGCAGCGCCGTGGTCGGTGCGTCGTCCGTACCGGACCAGATCGGTGCGGTCGGTGGCTCCGGCGGGGTTGCCGACATCGGCGCGGTCGGCGGCTCCGGTGCGGCGGCGGAGAGGGGTGCGGTCGGCGGTTCCGGTGCGGCGGCGTAGATCGGCGTGGTTGCCGGCTCCGGCGCGGTGGCGGAGAGGGGCGCGGTGGGGGGCTCCGGTGGGGTTGCCGGCATCGCCGTGGTCGGCGGTTCCGCTGCGGTGGCGTAGATCGGTGCGGTCGGCGGTTCCGGCGGGGACGCGGCCAGCGGGGAGGTCGGGGGTTCCTCCACCGCCGGGACGGGTGCCGTGGCCGGCTCGTCCGCCTCCCGTGACACGGGCACGGTCGGTGGCTCCGGGTCCTGTGCCCGGAGCGGCTCGGTCGCCGCCTCGACCGGGGCGGTGTCTGGTTCGCCCGCCGAGCCGGCGACCGGTCCGGTCGACACAACGGTCGGCTCGTCGTCCTGGGCGGTCGGGACGTGCCCCGCCGGCCCTGCGGACAGAGGCACGGTCGGCTGCTCGCTGGAGTCGCCCGTGATGAGCGCGGTCGGCTGGTCGTCGAGGTCGGCCGCGACGGGTGCGGTCGGCGGTTCGTCGGCCGGGTGCGGGGGAGGCGACGAGATCGGTGCGGTCGGCGTCTCGTCGGCGGTCGACGGGACCGGGGTGGTCGGCGCGGTGGGGGCCTCGTCCTGGTCGTGGGCGAGGGGAGCCGTCGGCGCATCGTCCGGCTCCGCCGGGATCGACGCCGTCGGCGCGTCCGCGTCAGACGGGACTCCCCCGGTCGCGGACTCGGACCGGGCGAGGGGTGCGGTCGGCGGCTCCGGCTCGGACCGGTCGATCGGTTCCGTTGCTGGTTCCGGGGAGAGCGGGGCGGTCGGCGGCTCGGGGTCGGACCGGTCGATGGGTTCCGTCGCTGGTTCCGGGGAGATCGGCGCGGTGGGCGGCTCGGAGTCGAAGGGCTCGGTGGGTGGCTCGGACTCGGAAGCCGTGGGCCGGTGTTCCTTGTCGGGACGGCCGGAGTCGGGTGGGCCGAAGGTTGACAATCTCTCTCCAGGGGTGGGCTCAGCGCTGCTTCAGGCAGAGGACGAAGTCGAGGGTGTCCAGCTCGCTGTCGAAGAAGTACCAGTTGGTGTAGCCCTCCACCACGCCGCACTTCGCCTCGGCGTCCCTTTCACCACTGGTCGCTCCGTCGAAACGGCGGAGCACCTCATAGGTCTTCGGAGCGCACGCGGTGATCAGCAGTTTGGGCTTGCCACCGGCCGGGCCCTCGTTGCGGACGCACTGGCCCGCCTTGACGAACCGGGGGTCGGCCGACGAGGCGGGGGCGGCAGTGGTGGCTGCCGGAGCGGAGTTCGCCCCGTCCGGCTCGACGGGTGTCGTCGGCAGGACGGCCCCGGTCGTCGACGGTGATCCGTCGTCGTCACCCAGCAGGTACCACAGGATGCCACCGCCGACGACCAGCACCGCGAGCACGACCAGCACCGCGACCAGCGGCCCACGACCGCGCCCCGGCGTCGGAGCGTCCGGGTACGCCGCCGGCCCGCTGACCGCGTACGGATCCGTCGAACCGTACGCCTCCGGCTGCCGGTACGAGGGGTCGTACGACGGTTGCCCGGACGGCTGGGACGGCACGGCCGGGGGCTGCTCCGGTGCGGGACGGCTCCAGCGGTCGTCCGGGCGTCGCCCACCCCACGGTTCCGGGGAACCCCCCGGTGGTCCGTAGTTCGCCATGCCCGTCCTCCCGCGTGCCGAGATGCCGGTTATCCGGAAGACGCCACCGACGTGGTCACCGTAGCGTGGTCCTGCGATGACCTCATCTCCCTCGGCCGCGACACCCGCCCGGCCAGCCCTGATCTGGACGGCACTGATTCTCGTCTACGTGCTGTGGGGTTCCACGTACCTCGGTATCCGGGTCGTGGTGGAGTCGATGCCGCCGCTCGGGTCGGCCGCCGTCCGGTTCGGCGGTGCCGCGCTGGTGCTGGCGGTCGTGCTGCGGCTGCGACGCGGCAGGGGCGCGCTGCGGGTCGACCGCCGGCAGCTCGGTTCCGCCGCGCTGGTCGGGGTGCTGCTCCTGGCCGGAGGCAACGGACTGGTGGTGCTCGCCGAGTCCGGTCCGTCCGGGGTGGCGGTAC
The DNA here is from genome assembly GCF_048594385.1 of Micromonospora sp. Classification (NCBI taxonomy): domain Bacteria; kingdom Bacillati; phylum Actinomycetota; class Actinomycetes; order Micromonosporales; family Micromonosporaceae; genus Micromonospora; species Micromonospora sp. The sequence goes on from NZ_JBMDWU010000150.1 coordinate 22,717, forward strand.
CGTCGGGGATCGCCGCGCTGCTGGTGGCGACCGTTCCGCTGCTGGTGGTCCTGCTCCGTACGGTCACCGGGGACCGCCCGCCGGGGTGGACGTTCGCCGGGGTGACGCTGGGCTTCCTCGGGCTGGTGCTGCTGGTGCTCCCCCGGGGCGGGTCCGGTGCGGTGCCGCTGGTCGGGGCGTTGACCGTGGTCGCGGGGGCGGTCTGCTGGTCGGTGGGGTCGTTCCTGTCCAACCGGCTGCGGATGCCCGCCGATCCGTTCGTCGCCACCGTCTACGAGATGGTCGCCGGGGCGGTGGCCCTGTCCGTGCTGTCGCTGGCCCGGGGCGAGCTGCGCGGGTTCTCCCCGGGGCAGGTGACCACCCGGTCCTGGCTGGCGCTGACGTATCTGCTGGTGGCCGGGTCGCTGGTGGCCTTCACCGCGTACGTCTGGTTGCTGGCGAACGCCCCCATCTCGCTGGCCGCCACCTACGCGTACGTCAATCCGGTGGTGGCGGTGGCGCTCGGCGCGCTGCTGGTCGCCGAGCCGGTGACCGGTCAGGTGCTGCTCGGCGGTGCGGTGATCGTGGCAGGTGTGGCGCTGGTGGTGACCACCGAGCGGCCCCGCCGACCGGTGGTCGAGGGGGCGGTCCCGGAGCCGTCCCGCCGGTAACGTCGACGGCCGTGCCCCTCGGCCCGCCGACCCCGAGCCCGCTGCCCGGTCTGTCGCCGGCCGTGCGTAGCCCGGCGACCGGCCGCCGGGAGCCACGATGACCGGGGCGTCGATCGGCCTGGTGACTGCGGCGGCGGCGCTCGGTGCGCTGGCGGGCCTCGCCGCACCCCGCGTCGCCCGCGCCTTCCCACCGTCCGCGCCGCTGCGACCGTCGCGGGCCGGGCAGGCCGCTCCCCCACCGGCCGGGGAACCCGGGCACGGCGCGCCTCCGGTCGTGGTGGGGGCGGTGGTCTGCGGCGGGTTGGCCGCCGTGCGTGGCCCGGAGCCGGCACTGCCGGCGTTCCTGCTGGTGGCGGCGGTGGGGGTGGTGCTGGCGGTGGTGGATCTGACCAGCCTCCGCCTGCCCGACCCGCTGGTCGGTGCGGCAGCGCTCGGCGGCGGCACCGCACTGACCGTGGCCGCCGTCGCCGCCGGCACTCCCGGCCGTCTGGCGCTCGCGCTGGCCGGTGCCGCGCTCTCCTTCCTCCTGTACGTGGTGCTGGCGCTGCTGCCCCGGTCCCGGCTCGGCTTCGGTGACGTGAAACTGGCGGCGGTGCTCGGCCTGCCGTTGGGCTGGCTGGGCTGGCCCCCACTCTGGCTCGGTCTGCTGCTGCCGCACCTGCTCAACGGGGTGCTGGTGCTGGCGCTGCTGGTCGCCGGCCGGGTACGCCGGGACACCGCCCTGCCGTTCGGCCCGGCCCTGCTCACCGGCGTCTGGCTCGCCGTCCTCCTCGCCTGACCGGCCCGCCGGGTGAGCGGGCGGCCCGGCGGGCAGCAACGTCACGCATCGAGCGGTATCAGCGCGGGCGGATACCGCTACCTCGACCCCGTAGGCCGGTCGACGGTCAGATCAGGCGGAGCTGACGGTCCTTGGGGCGGCGTGGCTCGGCCTCGCCGAACCGTTCGAACAGACCAGGGTCGACCACGTCCAGGAACGGCGACGGTCGGCAGTCGCGTTCCGTTCCGTGCCGGACCCGGCGGGCGGCATGGCTGACGTAGAGGCGGTCCTGCGCGCGGGTCAGCCCGACGAAGAAGAGCCGCCGCTCCTCGGCGATCGCGTCGTCGTCGGGTGCCGAGCCGGGCCAGCGCAGCGGCAACAGACCGTCCTCGACGCCGACCATGAAGACCACCGGGAACTCCAGCCCCTTCGCGGCGTGCAGGGTGAGCAGGGTGACCGCCTCGGCGCGCGGGTCCAACGCGTCCACCTCGGCCCCGGTGGCGAGCTGGGAGAGGAAGAGTTCCAGGTCGTCGCCGCAGCGTCGGGCCAGCGGGGCGAGCAGGTCGACGGCGGCCCGCACGTCCTCGGGGCGTACGGTGCCGGCGGCGTCCAGGGTGGGGGCGGCGAACCGTTCGGCGAGCACCTGACCGGCGGCCCGGACCCGGGCTGGCAGCCCGCCGGTGGAGCCGTCGGCGTGCCGCAGTTCCCGGGCGATCGCGAGGACGCCGGGCCGGTCCCGGAGCCGGTCGTGCGACCGCTTCTGCACCGGGATGTTGGCCCTGGCCAGGGCGTCCACGATCGGGGCGGCCTGCGCGTCGGTACGGTAGAGCACCGCGATGTCGGAGAAGGACAGGCTGGTGGACCGGCCGTCGATGCGTCCGGAGTCCAACGACCGGTGGGAGAGGCCGCCGACCAGGTCGTCGACGGTGCGTACCACGAAGTCGGCCTCGTCGGCGACGGACGCCGCCGGGTAGCGGCCGACCAGCGGGGCCTCCGGGTCGAGCCGGGCCGGGTCGAGCCGGCGGCCCCGGACCAGCGACGACGGCGCGATGGCCTGGACGGCGGCGGCCAGGATCGGTGCCGACGATCGGTAGTTGCGGTTGAGCCGGACCAGCCGGGCGTCGGTGAAGTCCTCGGAGAAGCGCAGGAAGTAGCCGACGTCGGCACCCCGGAACGAGTAGATCGCCTGGTCCGGGTCGCCGATCGCGCAGAGGTTGCCGTCGGCGGGGCTGAGCAGCCGCAGCAGGTCGTACTGCACGGCGTCGACGTCCTGGTACTCGTCGACGAAGATCCACCGCCAGCGTTCCCGGTAGTCCCGGACCAGCTTCTTGTCGCCCTTGAGCAGCGCGACCGGCAGGGTCAGCAGCTCGTCCAGGTCGACCAGGTCCTGCTTGCGCAGCAGCGCGGTGTAGCGGGCCTGGTCGTCGCCGGCCTCCGTCCGGGCGGCGGCACGTTCGGCGTCGTCGGCGATCCGGAAGCCCTCCGGCAGGCCGGCCGCGGCGGCGTTCTCCCGCAGGATGGTCAGCCCGAGCGAGTGGAAGGTGCCGACGGTGACGTCCTCGGCGACCGGGCCGAGCAGCCCGTCGAGCCGGTGCCGCAGCTCCTCGGCGGCCCGCCGGGTGAAGGTGATCGCCAGGCACTGCTCGGGGAAGACGTTCAGCTCGGCGCAGAGGTAGGCGATCCGGTGGGTCAGCGTGCGGGTCTTGCCGGTGCCCGGCCCGGCCACGATCAGCAGCGGGCCGCCGGGCGCGGAGGCGGCCACCCGCTGCATCGCGTCCAGCCGGTCGAGCAGGCCGGTGCCGACCTCCTCCATCCCGGCGAGCATCGGTTCGAACGGCTCGTGCGGCGAGGGGGTCGAGGCGATCGGTGGCGGCGGGGTCGGCGCGGGCTTCGGCTTCGGCTCGGCCTTCGCCGCCGCCGGCCGCTTGGCCTTCGGTTTCGCCGCCGGCTCCGTCGGCCTGCGCTGCGCCGGCACCGGTACGTCGAACAGCGTCTCCTGCCCCGCTCCGGCGGCCCCGCCCAGCTCGGCGGGGTCGAAGAGGGTGATCACGCCGTACTCGCCGTCGAAGCCGGGGACCCGGCGCACGTCGCCCCGGCGCAACCGGCCGATGCCCTCGGCGAGCAGTTCCCCGCCCACCCGGCCGATCTCGTCGACCGGGGTACGGGTGAGGATCTCCAGCTCCGGGCCGAGCGCGGCGACCAGCTCGTTGAGCTTCCCCTCGACCTTCTTGGACCGGGGCCCCACCTTGTTGATCTCACCGAGGATCTCGGCCAGCGGCACCAGGTGGGTCACCTCGCGGGCGTGCTCCGGGCGGTGCCCGTCCGGCCGGTCGGCCAGCTCCTCGACCCGGCTGAGCACCCCCACGGTCAGCGGTTTGCCGCACTCCGGGCAGCGTCCGCCGGCCGCCCGGGTCCGCTCCGGCGACCAGTTGACGCCGCAGAGCCGGTGCCCGTCGGCGTGGTACTTGCCCTCCTCGGGGAAGAACTCGATCGTCCCGGCCAGCCCGTCACCGGTCCGCAGCGCGTCGCGGATGGCGAAGTAGTCGCGCGCCGACGAGAAGACGGTGGCCTCCCGGGCCAGGGCCGGCGGGGAGTGCGCGTCGGAGTTGGAGACCAGCCGGTAGCGGTCCAGGCTGCCGACCCGCCAGTTCATCGCCGGGTCGGAGGAGAGCCCGGTCTCCACCGCGAAGACGTGCTCGGCCAGGTCGGCGTAGCAGTCGGCGATCGCGTCGAAGCCGGACTTCGAGCCGAGCGCGGAGAACCACGGCGTCCAGATGTGCGCCGGCACCAGGTAACCGTCCGGGCTGGCCTCCAGGGTGATCTCCAGCAGATCCCGGGAGTCCAGGCCGAGGATCGGCCGGCCGTCCGAACCGAGGTTGCCGATCCGGCCCAGCGCGGTGTTGAACCGGGCCACCGCGTCCAGGTCGGGCAGGTAGATCAGGTGGTGCACCTTGCGGGTCCGGTCGTCCCGCTTGTAGATCGTGGAGATCTCCACGCTCAGCATGAACCGGACCGGGTCCGCCTCCGCCGCGTCGGCCAGCCGGGGCGGCAGTCGCCGGGCGATGTCCGCCTCGGCCTCCGGGCCGAGCCGGTACAGGCCGGGCTCGGCCGGTTGCAGGGTCTCCCGCAGGTGGTCGTACCAGGCGGGATGGGTGAAGTCCCCGGTGCCGAGCACCCCGATGCCCTTGCGTCGGGCCCACCAACCGAGGTTGGGCAGGGTGAGATCGCGGCTGCACGCGCGGGAGTACTTCGAGTGGATGTGCAGGTCCGCGACGAACGGCGGGACGCCACCAGGGGGAGCGGCGCTGAACGGAGGCACGCCGCATCCTGTCACGACCGGTCCACTACCCGCCCGCCGCCACGCGTACGCGTGAGGAGAGCAATCCGGTGCTGGACTCCACCCGTCGGACGCGGTATGAGCGGGACCGTCCGCCATCCAGGCAGGTCACGGGGCGCGTAGCTCGACCAGGGTCACCTGCGGCGGTGCGCCCACACGGACCGGAGGGCCCCAGAAACCGGCCCCGTTGGTGACGTAGACCTTGGTGCCGTCGACCTCACCGAGGCCGGAGACCACCGGCTGCTGAAGCTTGACGGCCAGGTTGAACGGCGCGAGCTGCCCACCGTGGGTGTGCCCGGACAGTTGCAGGTCGACGCCGAACTTCGCCGCCTCGTGCACGGCGATCGGCTGGTGGGCGAGCAGCACCACCGGGCGGCTGACGTCCCGGCCGCCGAGCGCGGCGGTGAAGTCGGCAGGGCCGGCGACGCCGGTACCGTCGGCGGTGACGTCGTTGATCCCGGCCAGGTCGAGCACCCCGCCCCGGGCCCGGATCTCCTGCCGCTCGTTCTGGAGCACCCGCAGGCCGAGCCGGTCGACCTCGGCCACCCACTCCTCGACCCCGGAGTAGTACTCGTGGTTGCCGGTGACGAAGAAGCTGCCGTAGCGGGAACGCAGGTCACGCAGCGGTTCGGCGGCCTCGCCCAACTCGGCGACCGAGCCGTCGACGAGGTCACCGACGACCGCGACCAGATCGGCGTCCAGTCGGTTGATCATGGCGACGATCCGCTCGGTGTGCGCCCGCCCGCGCAACGGGCCGAGGTGGATGTCGGACACGGTGGCGATGCGCAGCCCGTCCATGCTGCGGGGGAGCTTCGTCAGCGGGATGCGTACCCGGTCGAGCTGTGGCGGACCCACCGCGGTGCGGACCCCGTACCCGGTGATGCCGGCGGCGGTGAGCCCGGCGAAGATGGCGGCCCCTCGGGCGAGCAGCAACCGCCGGGACTCGTCGTGGTCGGGGCGGTCCACCGCCTCGGCGGCCGGCGGGTCCGCGCTGCCGGCCGCGCCGACCAGCGCCGGTTCCGGGGCGGCGGTGGTCGCCTCGGCGGCGGCGCTGCGACGACGCAGCACCAGCCGGGCCACCGCCATCGGCACCTCCAGCACCAACAGCACGATCAGCAGGTAGAACATCACCGCGAGCCAGAGGTAACCGGGCCAGGCCAGCCAGAACGCCCCGGCGATCTGGGTGCCCGCCATCGTCGCGGGGACGAGCACCGCCAGCACCAGCGCGACGACCGTGCCGACCCGCCGCCACCGGCCCGGCCCGGTGGTGTCCTTGACCAGCCGCTTCCACAGGTAGAAGTGGATCAGGCCGGTGATCAGGCCGATCGTGCCCACGAACCCCAGAATCGCCAACACGGCAGCCCTTCCTCAGCCGCCCGCGAAGGGGGGCAGCACGTCGATCGTGGCCCCGGCCGGCAACGGTGTCTGACGATCATGGCAGGCCACGCCGTCGACCAGGAAACTCGCCACCTGGAGCACCGCGGCCAGCCGGGGGCCGTGCCGGTGTGCGAGTTCACCGAGCAGTTCGTCGAGCGGCCGGCCGGCGGATGCGGTCTCCTCGCTGCGGCCGGCGGCGGCCCGCGCCCCGGCGAAGTACCGGACGGTGAGGTCCACCTCAGCCTCCGATCGCCGACATGGGCCGGACGGGTTGCAGGAACGTCGGGTCGTCGATGCCGTGCCCGGCCCGTTTGACCATCGTGGCGGCCTGCCAGCGGCGGGCGATGTCGGCGTCGTCCGCGCCGGCCCGCAGCGCGCCACGCAGGTCGGACTCCTCGGTGGCGAACAGGCAGTTGCGGAGCTGACCGTCGGCGGTGAGCCGGGTCCGGTCGCAGTCGCCGCAGAACGGCCGGGTCACCGTGCCGATCACGCCCACCCGCGCCGGCCCGCCGCCGACCAGCCAGGTTTCGGCTGGTGCGGCGCCCCGGTGCGCCGGGTCGGGGGTGAGGGCGAACTCGGCGGCCAGTGACGTCAGGATCTCGTCGGCGGTGACCATGGTGGCCCGGTTCCAGCCGTGCTGGGCGTCCAACGGCATCTGCTCGATGAACCGCAGCGCGTAGCCATGGTCGAGGGCGAACCGCAGCAGCGCCGGTGCCTCGTCGTCGTTGACCCCGCGCATCAGCACCGCGTTGACCTTCACCGGGGCGAGCCCGGCGGCGGCGGCGCCGGCCAACCCGGCGAGCACGTCGCCGAGCCGGTCCCGCCGGGTCAACGCGGCGAACCGGGCCGCATCGAGGGTGTCCAGCGACACGTTCACCCGGTCCAGCCCGGCCTCGCGCAGCGCCGGGGCGAGCCGGTCCAGGCCGAGCCCGTTGGTGGTCACCGAGATCCGGGGGCGGGGGGTGAGCGCGGCCACGGCGGCGACGATGCCGACCAGCCCCGGCCGGATCAGCGGCTCGCCCCCGGTGAACCGAACCTCGGTCACCCCCAGCCGCTGCACCGCGACCCGGACCAGCCGCACGATCTCCGCGTCGGTGAGCAGTTGCGGCCCGGCCAGCCAGGGCAGCCCTTCGGCGGGCATGCAGTAGGTGCAGCGCAGGTTGCACTTGTCGGTCAGCGACACGCGTAGGTCCCGGGCGATCCGGCCGTACCGGTCGACGAGGACGCCGGCGGTCGTCGGGGCGGCGGTCATCCGTCGACCGTAGCGCGGCCGACACCCCGCAGCGCCGCTCGGGCGGCACCGACGACCGCATCGCGGTACGCACCGCCGAACAGGGCGGTGTGCACGAGCAGCAGGTGCAGCTGGTGCAGTGGCACCCGTTCCCGCCACCCGTCGGCCAGCGGCCACGCCTCCCGGTAGCCGGCCATGATCCGGTCGTGGTGCGGCGGGCCACCGAACAGCGCGAGCTGGGCCAGGTCGGTCTCCCGGTGCCCGCCGTGCGCCGCCGGGTCGACCAGCCACACCCGCCCGTCCGCGCCCCAGAGCAGGTTGCCCGGCCACAGGTCGCCGTGCAGCCGGGCCGAGGGCTCGTCGCCGCCGAACTCGCCGATCCGCGTCACCACCTGCTCGACCAGCGCGGCGTCCGGGCCGTCGAGGGCGCCACCGTCGACCGACATCCGCAGGTACGGCAGGAGCCGTCGCCTGGCGAACCAGTCCGGCCAGGGCCCGTCGTCGGGGGTGTTGTCCTGCGTGAGGGTGCCGATGAACCCGGGCCACGCCGCCCCGAACCGGTCCGCGCCGGCCCGGTGCGTGCCGGCCAGCTCCCGGCCGAACCGCTCGGCCGCCCCGGGCGTCGGCTCGCCGGGGTCGACCCAGTCGAGCGCCAACAGCTCCGGCAGCGCCACCACCACCTCCGGCACGGCCACCGCGCCGGCCTCCCGCAGCCAGCGCAGCCCGGCGGCCTCGGTGTCGAAGAAGCCCGCCGGTACGGGTCGACCGGCCCGCTCCGGCCAGGTCTTGGTGAAGACCGAGTGGCCGTCGTCCAGGGTCAACCGGGAGGCCACGCAGCTGTCCCCGCCCGCCACCGGGGTCTCCCGGATGCGCTGGTGGGTCAGGAAGGTGGGCAGGTGCTCCGGGTGCGCCCGCAGGTACGCCAGGTCCATGAGCGCAAGGTAGCCGCTCGGACCGACCCCGGTGGGGCGCACAACCTCCGGAATCGCGGTGACCTGGGCAAATACTCTCCGTATCTGTGGATAACCCGTGTGTCGTCCCCAGGGACTGTCGGCGCTGTGGCCGCCCGCCGCAGGCTGCCGGACATGAACGCGACCGACCGCCCCCGGCTCACCGTCCGCTCACCCGCCGACCTGATCACCGCCGTGCCGTACCTGATCGGCTTCCACCCCGTCGACAGCATCGTGGTGGTGGCGATGTGGGGCCGGCGGATCGTCTTCGCCGCCCGCGCCGACCTGCCCGGACCGGGCACCGACCCGGCCCTGCCGGCGCGACATCTCGGCGACGTGATCGGCCGGCAGGACGCCGAATCCACCACCGTCATCGGCTTCGGCCCGCCCGAACGGGTCACCCCGGCGGTGGACGCCGTCCGGTCGGCGCTGGTCGACCTCGGCCTGCCCGTGCTCGACGCGCTGCGGGTGACCGGTCGCCGCTACTGGTCCTACCTCTGCGAAGCGCCGGACTGCTGCCCACCCGACGGCACCCCGTACGACCCGGACGCCAGCCAGGTCGCCGCCGCCGCGGTCTACGCCGGTCAGGTGGCGCTCCCCGACCGGGCGGCACTCGCCGCGCAGGTCGCCCCTGCCGGGGGCGTCGACCCGGTCGCCCTGCGCCGGGCCGGTGACCGGGCCGAACGCCGCCTACTGGGCCTGCTGGAGGCGGCCCCGGCCACCGACGAGTCCGGCGAGCGGGCCATCAGCAGGGCCGGCACCACAGCGGTACGCCAGGCGCAACGCCGGCACCGGCGCGGCGACCGGCTCGCCGACGACGAGGTGGCCTGGCTGACCCTGCTCCTGACCCACCTGCCGGTACGCGACCACGCGTGGGAACGCACCGACGGCCGGGAGGAGGACATCGCCTTCTGGGGTGAGGTGCTGCGCCGTGCCGAGGAGGAGTTGGTCCCCGCCCCCGCCTGCCTGCTCGCCTTCGCCGCGTGGCGGGCCGGCCAGGGCGCGCTCGCCGCCGTGGCCCTGGAGCGGGCGCTGACCGTCCGCCCCGACTACACCCTCGCCCGGCTCCTCGACGATCTGCTGCGGCGTGGGGTGCCGCCGTCCGACCTGGACGGGTGGCCGGCCGTGACCGAGCCGGAGGTGCTGCGCCGCCGCCGTCGCCGGCCCCGCCGCCCCCGCTGACCAGCCGGCCCCTGACCTGGCGGTTCCCTGACCTGGCGACCCTGCTGACTCGGGCGGGCCCTGCTGGCCCCGTCGGCCCCTGCCGGCCCCGTCGGCCTGCTGATCTCGGCGGCCCGCCGGCCTCGATGGCCCGGCCGGTAGCGGGGTCACTGTCGGTGAGGGTGGTCGGGGCTAGGTGGTCTCGAAGAGAAATATGACTGGCAGTCATATTTATGCCTGACAGGAATACGGCTGTCAGTGGCATGGTGTTGGAGCGGAGACGGTCGACAACTGGTCGGAGTGACAGCCGCCCCGTCCTCTCCACCGACCGGGTCGGGCAGTTCAGAGGTGGTATGCCGGGTCGTTCCCTGACGCGAGATGCCTGCCCCGGATCTCGGGGCAGGCATGTCACCGGGCAGGTCGGTCAGGCG